>JBJKWV010000028.1:0-22241 GCA_045561915.1 Flavobacteriaceae bacterium | reverse complement strand
ATATCTACCATTTTGAAGTAACATCTGTAACAAGGGTGCAATAGAATTAGCATTAGAAAATAACCCAGCATTACCTGAGATTCCACCCATTAGTGAAGCAGCCTCATCGTGAACCCAGCCATGAACAAGTTGTTTTCTAAATATACTGTCTTGTTCAGTAGGAACAATCTCGGTTTTTGAAAATTTAGATTTTGGTAAAAAAGTGATTCTATCTAATTTCATAGCATCATAGAAGTGGGTGTCTAAAAATATGGGGAAAGATAAGCCACTCATTTTTTCAACCAATTGTGGTAAGAAAAAATAAAACATACCAGAATAAACCATTTCTCCCATCGGACTTAGAGATGTTTTTTTTATGCGGCGAAAGATTTTTTTTTCATATCGTCTGTGAACATATAAAGAGTCACTCACAGAAGCTGGAAAACGTTTATTTTTAGTTTTCGATAAGGTGTTTTTTTTAAATTTCCCCTTTTTATTAAAAATTAAATTTTGATGAGCTATATATGGTAACCAACCAGCACTATGACTTAATATTTGTTCAAAGCTGTGATTACGTTTATTACTTTTTTTAAGGGGCTCAATCCATTTTGAAGCAGGATCTTTAATATTAAAGCCATAGAGCTCATAAAGCTTCATTAAAGCAAGTGTACTTGCTAAGACTTTGGTTACAGAAGCTAGATCGTAAAGGTCATTTTTTGATACAGCAATTAAAGAGTCATAAGTATGATAACCATAAGACTTGTTTATTCGAATGGAGTCTTTTTTAAAAATTATTACTTGTGCACCTGGGAAAGCTTTTTTTTGAATGCCAAGATTAATTAAAGAATCGACTTTTGATGTTAATTCAGGTTCTAGAGTATCATTTAGATACTGGGCATTTAAATTATCAGGGAGTAATTTAAAAAGGATAAAAACAACAATAATTACTATTCTCATTGGGATAATTTGTATTTTTCTTAAATAATATAACCATAATGATCTCGTTTTTTAATAAAATGAATTAATACCTTTTAAATTCTAAAAATACAACATTACATGTACTCAAAAGGTAAATTATTTCTTAGTCTTTTATTTATACTGTTTACACATTTAATAATCGCTCAGGAGGAAAAAGAAAAAATTTTAGAAGAAGAAATCCCTTTTGATGCTGTCATCCAATCTGAAATGGGAGGCAAAAGAATGAAATTTTATGGTAATACTCGTTTTAATTTTAATCAGGCGTATTTCTCAAATTGGATCTCAGGAGGGGAGAGTAGTTTGACCTTTCTTTATGGTCTTGATTATAACTTTAACTACTCAGACAGAAACGGATTTGTGTGGGATTCTAATTTACTATTGTCTTTAGGCACAACTTATATTTCTGGATCAAAATTTCTAAAAAAAGCTGATGATCGCTTCGAAATTGGATCTTTAGTTGGAAAGCAGATTAATCAATATTGGAGCTATTCAGGTTTATTTAATATTAAAACACAATTACTTCCTGGATACAGATTTTATAATGAAGAAGATGTTGAAATGCGGGAAAAAGTTTCTCAATTTTTATCTCCCATGATTCTTCAGGTTGGCCTGGGGTGGTATTATAAAAAGAATAATGATTTTAGAATTAATCTTTCTCCACTTACTGGACGTGCAATTGTGGTGTCTAAAAGATACACTGAAAATTTAGCTCAAGGCACTAAATATTTTGGTGTGGATGCGCAAAAACGAAGTAAGCTATTTTTTGGAGCTTTAATTTCTGGTTTTTACAAAAGAAAAATAATGAAAAATATAATCTGGGAGAATAACTTTAGTGTTTATGTAAATTATCTTGAAAATATTCAAAATGTAGATTTCGACTGGAATGCAAATATTCGTTTCAAGGTAAACAATAAAGTTTCTGGGAATTTTGTTCTTCACTTATTATATGATGACGATTTATTGAGTGATTTACAAGTCCGTGAACTTTTAGGATTAGGGATAAATATTGACCTATAATTACTCTTTCCCGAATGCTTTTTTAAGAAACCAATCATAGTTATAAAAAGTAATAAAAACATTATACACACTACCTTGCCCACGAGGATCAACTTCAACAACTACAGTTTTTTCGTGATCTACAAAACGGATACAAGGGAGATTCTTTTTAACTAAATCAGGGTTAGACCAGTTTTCTTGAGCATAGACAGTCTTAAATTTTTTAGATTCAAAATAAGAACGACTTTTTTTCATGTAAGTCCTAGCCTGATCAATGTTTAGGTTTTTTTTACTCCCCAAATTCATGCTTACAAGTTTATCATCTCTTCCAACCAGAGATTTTTTTCTGACTGCATATATAGTACCCTCCCCAAAAGAAAGATTTTTTAATATTTTAGAATCTTTATTTAAAATTAATTTTGCTTCCTCCATTGGCATCTGAAAAACAAATGATTTAAAAAGGTTTTGTGCTAATAGTTCAGAATTAAAACTTAGACTTAAAAAGAATACTAAAAGTAATAAAAGCCTCATTGACTTAAGGATAGTTTTCACAAATATATAAAGTCTAAAATTATATACCATAGTATGAGAATTCGATTAATTTATTACAATCATAATGACTAACTTCCCTTTTTAAACCCTAAAAGTAAATGAAAAATAAATACGCTTTAATTACTGGAGCATCCTCTGGTATTGGGCTTGAAATAGCAAGAGTATTAGCCAGCAGAGATTACTCCTTAGTTTTAGTTGCTAGACA
Source organism: Flavobacteriaceae bacterium (assembly GCA_045561915.1). Lineage (GTDB taxonomy): Bacteria > Bacteroidota > Bacteroidia > Flavobacteriales > Flavobacteriaceae > MS024-2A. The sequence continues at coordinate 19,531 of JBJKWV010000028.1, read as the reverse complement.
AGAAGAAAAATTAAAAAAAGTTTCAAAAAGCTTAACCTTTGAATATGGTATAAAAGCTGATTATTTTTTAGGAGATCTGGAAAATCCTGACACTCCTAAGAATATATATGATTATTGTCAAAGTAAAGAGTATTTAATTAGTTTATTGGTAAACAACGCGGGCTATGCCCTTCCAGACAGTTTTCATGAGACACCAATGGAAGCTGAAGAAAAGTTTTTACGTGTTTTAGGTATATCAGTAATAGCACTCACTAAATTATTTTTAAAAGATATGATTAGAGCAAATCAAGGAAAAATAATGATGATTTCTTCTGTTGCTGCTTTTGCGCCTCCCTCTTCTATTCAAACTCTTTATGGTCCAATAAAGACATTTATTAATAGATTTAGTGAGGGCTTAAATTTAGGTTACAACTTTTATGGAATTACTTCAACATCAGTTTGTCCAGGCTATACAATTACTAATTTTCACAGAGCAAGTGGCGTACAGGACGAGATGGACAGAGTACCGTCTTTTATGAAAAAAGAAGCTTTTCGTATAGCGAAAGAGGCAGTAAATGCCACCCTAAAAGGAGAAAAAATATGTATCCCAACGAGGACTTATAAAGTGATTGTTTTTTTATTAAAATTATTACCTCATTCATTGTTTTCATTATTTAGTGGACGACTCGCACCAGGGCGATATGATAAAAAATAATTTACTTAATTCCAGAGATGACGAGCGTTCCAGCCCAATCTTTAAGTTCTCCAATCCGCCAATATTTTATAGAATGAAAACCAGCAGCTTTAAAAAAACTAACCCATTGTTTTTCGCTAAAAAGTTTCATTTTTGAAATTCCACAACTATCTGGCCAATTATGTGAAATTTTATTTTCAAAATAAAAATCAACACCCAAAATAAGACTTCCATTTTTCTTCAACCACATATCAAAAATTTGTTGAATCATTTTTCTTGGATTTTCTAAATAATAAAATACTTCCATCGAATGAACTATATCAACTTTTTTTTTGGGTATCCAAGACATTAAATCGGCACAAATATAAGACCCCGATGGATCTAATTTATTCGCCTTTTGGATCATTTTTTTGGAACCATCTACTCCAATTGCTTTTTTGCATAAAGTGTCTCTTTCAACTGATCGTACAACCCACCCATTGCCGCATCCTGCGTCAATAAATGTGTAGGGTATCTTTTTGTCTAACACATATGCTAGCATTTCTTTAACAGATGATTTATGATTCTTTTCCATCCCAAAATCTTTGTCTAAATCTGCCCATTCATCAAAAATATCAATTGGGTCTCGTTTCATATTTAAATTATTTAAGGCGAAGCTAAAAAAAAGAAATTCCCCAGTAAGTTAATGCAGCCCAAACTATATATCTAATAGCCTTTCCAACTAACATCCATATACTAACTCTTAAAAAAGAGATTTTGAAAAACCCTAAGCCAACTGCAAAAAGATCACCAATAATGGGCATCCAACAAAAAAAGGCCAGAAAACTTCCAAGGCGATCTATTTTTATTTTAATCTTTTCGACTTTTTTTCTTTTGACACCTAAAAATCTCTCTAGTAATTTTAATTTTCCTAAATACCCTAATCCATAATTTGTCATACCTCCCAACCAATTACCTAATGTGGCAATAAAGAGTGAAGTGTGCAAAGGGTAATTGTTTACGAGTAAAATAGTTAATACAATTTCAGAATTCATCGGTAAAATGGTGGCTGAAAGAAAACTTGCAATAAAAAGACCGAATAAACCCAGCTCAACAAATGATTCCATTTTTTTAGAGTAAATTTTAAATTACACATAAACATTGAGTAAACAACTATTAAGAGATCTATTAATTAAAGAGACATTTTTAATTATATTTATGTATTGATTTTTTAAATTGATACAAATGAAATTAACCATAAACTTTTTCTTTTTTACATTATGCCTATTTACTTTGTTAAATTTAACCGGGCAAGAGGCTGAACCTTCTAAATCAAGAAGTTTAGGGAACTTTGAGATCAAAAACTATTCTAATAAATTTCTTGAAAGGCCAGAATCTGTTTGGTCAGTCATACGATCAAATAGTTCCAAAAAAGTATATTTTGGAACATACGATGGTATATTAGAGTATGACGGTAAAAACGTAAATCCAATTTTAGTGGAAGGAGAAATTGAAGATGAAATTGCCACTTCATTTACAAGGACACTGGTTGAAGATTCAGAAAATAACCTCTACACAGCAGGAAGAGGATTTTTTGGGCAAATTGTTAATGGTCCATATGGGAACTCAGAATATTTATCACTTATGGAAAAAATTCCAGATTCTATTAATCCTTATGATCAGGTTTTTTGGGGTGGTGTAAATAAGGATAATAGTATTTACTTATATACTAGAGATTTAATTTTTAGATATAATGGGAATAATTTTGATAATGTGTGGAAATTATCAGAAAGAGAAGACGGTGTTGACTCATATGGTACTATTCAAACATTAATTAAGGTTGATAGTAGAATTTTTGTCAGAGTTTGGGGTATTGGACTTTTTGAGCTTTTAAATGATGATTTTAGGTTTTTAGAAAATTCAGAAATTTATTCAACCAATAGAATTGAATCAATGGTCTCATTAAACCAGAATGAAATTGCAATTTTCAGTAGTAAGCTTGGAGTAAAAATATATAATGGAAGTCAGTTTCTACCGTCAAATAATAAAGTACTTAATGATTGGGTCAAAGAAAAATTAATTTATAATACCTCTGAAACAAAAAAATTATCAGATGGTAGAATACCGCTAATTTCATTTGAAGGTGGTATAATGATTATTGACAATAAACTCAGAATAGTTGATTTGATTGACTTAGAAGATGGATTGCCTTCCAATACAATTACATCTATCTATATAGATATAAATGACGATTTATATACCACAAGTTTACTTTCAGCCTCAAAAATTAGATTAAGTAATTCAATTACAAGTTTTGGTGAATCAAACGGAATCAAGGGCTTAGTTCAAAGTATAAAAAAAATAAATGATGAAATTTATTTTAGTACAACTGAAGATATTTTTAAAATTGAGGGTAGTAATTCCCCTCTGTATAATAGTAATATTAAAGATTTAGAGTTTAATGATATTCCAAAAAATTTCATTCAAATAGGAGATAATATTTTATCTGTAAATAATTTAAATACCCTTTTATTAAAAGGAAAAAGTAAAATTCTATTTTCTAATGATCGCCAGCTAGAATCACCTCTTCAAAGTATGCTATCTAATGATATGATTATTATGTCACATCCAATTGATGGAGTAGTGTTTTTTAAAATCACAAATTCGGGATCAGCAAGAAAAATTGGAAGTAAAAAAATATTTGATCAAGTTGGTGTTTTGGGGATAAAAGAAATTTCTGAAGGAGTTCTTTTTATTGAAGCCATTAATGGGGAGGGATCATTTATTGGGAAGTATGATAAATCTGGTAATATCTCTTTCACTAGATTATTAACTCCAAATAATGAAACTTTATTTACTGATGAAGAATACTCAAAAGTTCAATTATTTAATTCAAATATTAATGATGAGGATGCAGAAATTTTAGAATTAAATATTTTAGAAACTGGGGCAGCAATTTTCATTTTTGATCAAAATCTTGACCTCTACAGCTTTTCAAATGAATATAAACTTACAGATACAGGACAAAACCTACTCCCTATTTTCGAAAGAAATTTATTAAATTTTAATCCTATTTCAAGGTTTGCTAATATTACAGGTAGGCAAAAATTTACAACTTTTAATGCAAGGACAAAAAACAATTGGTTTTTAACTTCAAGTGGATTACTAGAAGTTGAATTCAGTCAGGATGGAAAATTTAAAATAAATTCTGAATACCCATTTGGGATTATTGATCCAAATGAACTCTCAGGAGCAATTTTAGCGGATAGTCAAGGAGATGAAAATATTTTGTGGCTTGGATCAAAAGACTCTAAAGTAATTAGCTATTTGCCCAGTCAATATTCTAAAGAAAATAAAATTGATGTACTTCCCATAATTGATGAAATAACTCTAAATGATGAATATGCTTTATTAAGTGAAAGTCACTACTCCTATAACAACTCAAGAAATCTTAAAATAAAATTTAGCTTTCCTTCATTTGATAAGGTTGAGGAAAATCTTTTTAGATACAGGCTTATTGGTTTAAATGAAAACTGGAGTGATTGGGGAAAAACAATGGAAGGAGTATTTACCAATCTTTTTGAAGGTGATTATACTTTTGAAATTCAAGCATTGGACGCAAATTTTAATGAAAGTGAGATTGTAACTCATAAGTTTTCAATTAGTCCTCCCTGGTATAGATCTTACATTGCATATTTTTTATACTTAGTCATAATAGGTATTTCTGTTTGGTTATTTGGGAAATTACAAGCTAAACGTTCTCTAAGTAAGGCAGAGAACGATAGAAGAGAAAAAGATCTAGAAGAAGCCAAACAAATTCAAGAAAGCATGTTACCTAAAACTTTTCCTCAAATTGAGGGATTAATTATAACAGCAGGTCTAATTACCTCAACTGAGGTAGGTGGGGATTATTATGATTTTTTTGAGAGCAATGATAAAGAAAATAGTATACATGTTATTTGTGGGGACGCTACAGGACATGGGACAGCGGCAGGTATGATGGTTTCAATTATAAAATCAGCTTTAAACGGGCTACCAGCCTTACCTGTTAACGAGATATTAGAGCGATTAAATAATATTGTAAAAAAAATAAACCTAGGAAGATTAAGAATGAGCCTAAACGTGGCGAAAATCACTAAAAATGAAATTGAAATAAGTGCTGCTGCCATGCCTCCTACATATTTATTTAATGCAAAATCAAAAAAATGTGAAGAAATTATGATTGAAGGACTTCCATTAGGAGGACTAAAAGATGAAAAGTTTTCAATGCTTAAAAAGTCTTTTCAAAAAGGAGATGTTCTTGTGATGTTATCTGATGGACTTCCAGAAGCATCAAATGAAAATAAAGAGATGTATGATTATGATAGAATAGTAGATTTAATTATAAAGAATCATACAAAGGAACCGGAGTATATCAAAACAGAATTTTTCAACAGTCTTAACTCATGGCTTAACGGAGCAATACCTGAAGATGATGTAACTCTTGTAATTGTTAAAAAAGTTGCTTAAAATCAATTTGTTGAATAAGCAGAATATGTTTGGGATGAACTTGTTCTTTGATATGAATAATTTTCGTTTTTCTTTTTTTCAGATGTATTGGATTTTTTTTTGGATTTAGAACTGGATTTATTATTCTTCATTGAGGCTCCATATCCATTATAAGTCACATTTTTTTTAAACGACTTACTTTTTTCTTCAGCTATTGCAACTGAATTTTGATAACTATTCTTCCTATCATCTTTAGTAAATAAAGACTCTGTTTTCTTATCTATTTTAGCGAAAGCATCTTCAGCGCTATTAGAGGTTTTTTCTTTTTCTAGACAGGCAACGAAAGCAAGAATTGGAACCAGAAGAATTATAGTTTTTGAATACATAATTATATAAATTTAAACATTTTATTTTATCCTTTTGTATACTAATCCCCTTGCGTCTGCACCTGAGTTTTGTAATGTTCCAACTGATGTTTTACTAATTTGTAAATATAAATCATCATTGTAAAAAGTAATTTGATGGTTATCAGGATTTGTTTTTGGCTCATTTTCATTTGCTGTCATACCTGAGCCCCATTCTCCATATTCAGTTAAAATACTTTTTTCTTCATCAAAAACAAAAGTACCATATCCTCCAAAACCACCATACATTCCTGGATTTTCATCACGGTTGGCAAACCCTGTTAGATCAACTTGATAGGTGTAATGACCATTTGAAAATAATTTTACATCCAATAAAGCGTCATTCGGAACAGATGTCGTATCTATAGCAACACCATTTATATATGATATCTCATAAACTCTTTTCCAAGCACCATCAAATTTAGATTCCGGTTCTAAACTTGGCATACGTTCCCAATATTCTGCAAATTCAGAATCTGGATTATTCTTTTGAGAATATACATTTGCATGAAAATCAGTTTTTAAACCAAATCTCCAAGCTGGCACATTTAAGGAATCCTTATAGTTTTTAACAGCTGCACCCCACCAACCTGTTCCATGCGAAATATCTTCAGTTATAGAATCTTTTGAGTTCACAACATATTTTCCATAACCTCCCATTCCACCTTTCCAAGGCAATAAGCTATCTTTTTGGTTGTTAATCCAAATCATGTTACCATCCTTAAAAACTTTTACTTGTTTAAATTTGGGATTTTCAGAATCTTTTATGTAAGCAGTATCAACAGCAACACCGTTTACTAATTGTATTGTCCCTATTCTATTCCAAAACCCTTCAATATTTTGACCTTCAGAAGAACTCTCCTTTTTTTGATTACCGCCACATGCAAGCGCCATTATGGAAATAAGAATTAAGAGTATTTTATTTTTCATCTTTTTTTATTTTTATGAAAATATAAGCTTAAGTGAAAAGCTTATAATTTTAGATTTATGGTTTAATTTTCAATAAATATAAATTTTATCTAAATTAGATGCAAATAATCATAAATCATTTTTTCAAATGAAAAAAAACCCAACCGTTGAGTTAAAACTTCCGATATTAAAAGACATGGAGTTAGTCGCAACTCACACATCTGATGTTGTGTCTAAGCATATGAATCTCCCTGAAGATAAATCAGCTGAGGTTTCAATGGCCTTAATAGAGGCCTGTATAAATGCTTTTGAACATTCTGAGACTAAAGAAGATATATATATTCATTTTATAATTAGTGATGAAAACCTGACAATCAAAGTTATTGATAAAGGAGTCGGATTTGACTCTTCATCAATCAAATTACCGAATATTGACGATAAGTTAGGGACGCAAGAAAGAAAAAGAGGATGGGGGTTGATGTTAATTCAAGAATTAATGGACAAAGTAGATTATGAGTCAGACAATTCAGGGACAACATTAACTATGACAAAAAATAAAGAATCAGATGAGTAAAATAATTGATAAAAACATAAAGAACGGGGTTGTTATTGTATCAACTGAAGGCTATTTTAACAAAGATTTAGGAGAAGCACTTAAAAAAATTACAGATCAAGAAATAAAGGAAGGACACAAAAACTTTTTAATTAATCTTGACCAATCAAAAATTGTAAACAGCATAGGGGCTTCAATTCTTATAGAAATAATAGAGGAATTACAAGCTGTTGATGGCTCTTTAAATTTTTGTAATCTTGCCCCCATTATAGCAAAAACGTTTAAGATAATGGGACTTACTAAGTATTGTGAAACTTTTGATACCGAAGACGCTGCTTTACAAAAGTTAGCTTGAGATGAAGTTTGATTTTTCTTCCTTCTCTGCGAAATATGATAAACAGAGACTTCCAAAGAAAAAAATAGAGTTTTTAATTGATTATTTAGAAAAAGATAAATTCAAAGTTCTTTTTTTTCTTAATGATAAATCATTATTACCGAATTCTAAAAAATCAAACCTTTTTAGAACAGAGAATATTGATTATTCGACATTATTCTCAAAAAAAGAAATAATTCCATTTTCAAGAGTATCAAAATATTTTAATTCTAACCTTTTTGAAGAAACTTTGAATCCCAAGGTTAATTCATTAGGCTATTTAATAGGAATAAAATCCAAGATGTCTTACTTAGGCGCTTTTTATTTAAGTCACTCTAAATTTAAGGAAGAATTCATTTTAGGTATACTAGAATACTTTAAGCAATTAATTCAATCAAACTTTAACGAAATAGAGTCAAGTAATAAATTAAAAAAATACTCATCAGATTTAAGAAATAAAAAACTAGAAGTCGAATCTTTTCTAGATATTTCAGAATTGCTTAGCGATAATAGTGAATCTGAAATACTATTCCAAAACCTTTTAGAATATCTAGTATTTACCATGAATGCTACAAAAGGGATAATTTTATCTAAAGATCCTAATTCTGGGATATATGATTTAAAGGCTTCTTTAGGAATTAATGATGATCTTTCAAAAAAGATTTTTAGAGAAAATAAAGGTGTTTTATCCTTACTAAAAAAAAGTAAAGAATCATTAATCCAAAAATCAAACAAGGATTTAAATCTACTGTCTTACTCAGAAAAGAATTCTGTTCTAGGACCATTTATGAGTGGAAAAAATCTGAACGGATGTATTATACTTTATGATAAAGAAAGTAGAAATGGGTTGATTGATTTTGACCAATATGATTTAAGATTTTTTAAATCAATAGTTAAAAAAATTTCTCTTTCCTATGACAATATTATTCTTTTAGAAAACATAAAAAAGTCTAAAAAATTAATAGACAACATTATGTCTTCAATTTCGACTGGAATAGTTAAAATTAATTTGATTGGAGAAATTGAATATATAAATGATTCAGCCATCGAAATATTTAAGTTTAAAAATGAAAACCTTTTAAATAATCATTACGCGATGGTATTTGAGGACAATATGAATTTGTTAGAACTTATTGATTTTGCTGAAAGCAGAAATCATATCCTTTATGAAGAAAATTTAAGTATTATTAGAAAAGACAAAAATGAAACACATATAAATTTAACTATTTCTCCAGTCTTTGAAGATGGCTTAAATTCGGGTTCAGTTATTTCTTTTGAGGATTTATCAGATATTAATAAAGTTAAATCTACTTTTAAAAAATATGTATCGGAAAATATTGTTGATGAATTACTTTTAAATGAGAGTTCACTTGAGCTTGGAGGTATTGAGCAAGAAGTTTGTGTTTTATTTTCTGACATAAGAGGATTTACTTCTATGTCTGAGACTTTAGAGCCTAGAAAAGTCGTAAAGTTACTGAATGGATTTTTTGATAAAATGATTGATGTGGTATTTAAATATAATGGGACACTTGATAAAATTATAGGTGATGAGTTAATGGTTCTCTATGGAGCTCCCTTAAAGAAAAAAGATGATATATTAAATGCAGTTAATACTGCTAAAGAAATGTTCACCACTTTGGATAAGTTTAACAAAGAAATGTTATCTGATGGATTTCCAGAATTAAGGATTGGTATTGGAATTAATTACGGAAAAGTTATTTGTGGTAACATCGGATCTGAGCAACAAATGAACTATACAGTGATAGGAGATACAGTTAATTTAGCATCAAGACTGTGTTCTGCTGCAAAACCTGGGGAAATCATTATTTCAGAAAGTGTCCATAAAGAATTGATTGGAAATCATGAATTTGTTTTGAGTGAAGATTTAACACTCAAAGGAAAAAGAAGACCTGTAAAAAACTGGAAATACACTCATCATATTCTATAAAGCATATATACTAATAAAGAAAAGTATAATAAAAAAAATAGAACGCAATAGGTGCTTTAGCCCTTTGTTAACATTTTCAAATTTAGTTGAAGCAATATTTGCAGTAGCGAAAACAGATTGCGTTAGATGTTTTCGATATTTTGTTTCATCATTTAAAACTTCCTCAAGTGACTCATAAAAGACTTTGAAGTTTTTATATTTTGAAATATCACCAAAAAAAAGAGGAGATTTTTCAACAGAAAAATCAAACCTTGGAAGAATACACATTACGCATCTTCTAATAGATGCAATTATAAGAACAAGAGAAATTATCAATAGAATTGAATGAACTAATCCAGACAAGTCCGCAGAAAAAGAATAAACATTTTCTTCATCTAAAATATCTAAGGTATATCCTAGCCCAAAAATTAAACTATAAATTGAGATTACAGCTGTCGCTTTTACTTCTGCAAATTGGATTTGATCATAATTATAGTTGATTATATACCAGTAGTCTTCAATATCAATATTTTTAATTTTATTCATATTCATAAGACATTGTTCTTTATGGTTTTCATATTAAAATTAAAAATATTAATAACATAAATTAGAAATATTATTTAAATAATGTTTTGCAAAGTTTAGGTATTATAATTGACTATTATGTTAATAAAGAATAACGGGAATGCTAATTTTAATGCTAAAGGTTAGGACATAGGACAGATAGGCTTTCATCTGCTCGATAAAAATTAGTAGTGTAGCTTTCGGGATAGAAGGCGTTAGTCTCCTCATAGTTACGAATGAGCTCTTCATTTAGATCTATGTAATAAGTAAAAATTCCTTTATGATTAACTTTAGATCCTGTTACGCTATACCCGAGTCGAAGAGTATCTTGACCATTTTCTAAAATTGTGTATTGAAACTCGTTTCCATCAATGGTTTTTGGGGATTCACTAAACTCAAGGCAAACCCCGTCCTCAACAATAATTAGCCTAAAAGGATTATTTTTAAATACTTTATAATTGTTTCCTCTTGTCCAGACTTCATTATCAATTTTATCTAAAATATTTTTACCATTTAAGCCTTCTTTTGAACAAGACATACAAACACAAAAAATAAAAACAAGGATTTTATTCATTTTCAAACTACTTTGTTTTTAACATGTCACTAAAAATTATAATCAAAGTGATAATCATTGTTATTATTACTACTACCGCAACACCGCCTGAACTCATAATTTTATTTTAAAATTTTCCAAATATACAAAAAGGATGTTGCGACCGCTATTTATAGTATTTTTTTATAATTATAAATCTGTTGCCTTGAGGCTATTTATCATTATGATACTATATTTAGGGAATAAATCAACTTATTTTGATAAAATTAAGAGAAGCTAAAATTGGAGATTTATCCCTTTTATTAGAATTTGAAAGGAGTCTAATTGAATACGAAAAAAAATTCACTCCAAACCTAAAAAAAATTTCATTTAGTTACTATAATTTAAGAGCTTACATTGAAAACCCAGATATTTCTGTTGTAGTTGCAGAACAAAATAATGAAGTAATAGCCTCTGGATATGCACTTGTAAAAAAAAATAAAATTTATAAAAATCCAGACTACTATGTTTTATTAGGATTTATGTATGTTATTCCTGAACAGAGGGGGGGTGGAGTTAACAAGATGATTATAGATTATCTTTTAAATTGGGGGAAAAGTAGAGGCCACTCAGAATTTCAATTAGATGTATATGCACCGAATGAAAGTGCAATAAGGGCATATAAAAAGGCAGGTTTTACTTTTGAAACTTTTACTATGAGAATTAATACAGGAGATTAATTTTTTATAATTAATGCAAATGCTTAACAGCTCTCAAAAAACTTAAATTAAAAATGAAAAAAAATAATGAAGTAAAATTTGAAATTTCCGAAAAAATGTTTGAACTGATTCAAAAGGCTAGAAAGTCTAGCGGTGCAACTGCTGGTTTTGGTCTAACTCCATCACGGGATCAATTTATTAAAGGACTTATATATTATTGGATTAGAAAGAATGCTCCAGAGTTAAAAGATTTTGCTGAAAAAGTACCTGAGATTATCGAACATAAATCTCTTAAAAATTCATAAGCAATTAAATAGCTTTTTTAAACACTTGGGTTGTATACTTTTAGCCATTATTTAATGTGAAAATAAATATCTTAATTTAGTAATATGAAAAAACTTATATATGTACGTAAGTTCCTTTATATTTTATTTGTAACTCTTAGCTGCTCTCCAATAAAAGGAGATAATTTAAAACCAAATGTTATTATTATACAGCCAATTGTTATTCAATCAGACATTGGTGAAGAGCCTGCTAAAATGAATTTATCAGAAGAATTAGTTAATAAGGCCTATTCAAAAGCTAATATTGATTTTCATTACTTGGAACCCTTATTTTATAACAATACAAAAGCTAGAGATGGAGAAATTAACTTGGATAGTATAGTTAAACTTTCGAAGAGAGATAATATTTTAAAAGGCCAAAATGATATTATAAATATGTTTTTTGTAAATGCAATAGACGGGCATCAAGGTCCTACTGGAAGAGGAATGATGAACGGTAATATTGTTTTTATCGCTTTAGGAGACGAAAATAATACTAATGCCGAAAAACAAACTAGTATGGAGGCCTTTGTGATTGCTCACGAAGTTGGACATAATTTAGGACTTAAGCACGTTGTTGATGATGATAATATAATTGACTCACTACCTAATATTCAAGGCGATGGAGAATTTAAAGATAGAATAGATCCGAAAAACAGCCTTAATCCATATCAGATCAATGAAATATATAAAAGTCCTCTTGTTCATTCTAGAATAAACTTTCTTGATAAGGAACAGGCAAGTATAGCAATTTTAGATGAATCTTTTGAACCTTACTTTTCAAAATTACAGCGTAAAGAAATTTCAACATTTGTTCAAGAAAAAGCCCCAAAGGATATTGATTCTGCAAGAGCGTTTGCAAGAATGAAATTCTCTTCTGCGGTTATGGAATTTAGTTCTAGAGAAAAAGATATTTTATCTTTTGTTGTAAAAAAAACAAATAGTTGGTTATTAGAAAATGAAATAAATTTAATGGCAAACCAACCCTGGAGATTTATTAAAATTCAAAATTGGCTCTGTGGTGGCTTCGCACACACCCGTGGGACATACATTATTCTAAGCCAGTCTTATTTAGATAGACTTTCGGCTGACTGGAGCGATAATATGAGTGATAAAAGTGAATTAAAACTAGTAACTTCTTTGGGGGGATTATTAGTGCATGAACAAATGCACTCATTGCAAAGAACATTTAAATCAAGATTTGATAAATTATATTCTGAAAATTGGAATTTTATAAAACAACAAATTAAAGATGATCAGGATATTATAAAGGATCAGGTTTCGAATCCTGATGCTCCAATTGCAGAGTGGCTTATACCGGATCCTAAAATTCAGGATAAATTTTATTGGATAAGAACACTAATTACCAAGAATGTAGAAGTACCCAAGATGGGGAAAGATTTTGTTGATGTTGCTTTTGAGGTAACTAAAAAAAATGAGAAATATTTTATAGCAAAATCGAATAATTCTATAAAATCAAAACCGCTATCAGAACTTGATTTTTACACTAATTCATTCCCTGTAAAAAGGGGACTTGATCACCCAAATGAAATATCAGCATATATGTTTTCAGACTATTTTAGAAAGAGTTATAATTTAAAATCAAATTTTGTCGAAAAAGCAACATTACCAGGTAATAATTACAGGTTGTTTCTCAACTGGATTAAAAAAGAAATGAAATAAAGGTAATAGGGATGTTTTAAAAGAGGTGGACTAGAGCAAAAGGTTTCAAAAACTTCATTAATCAAAATCATTTCCTTAAGTCCACCAAGGATTGAATCTCTTATAAAAATACATTACAAATTATCTGTTAAGTCATTAGTCAATATTGTATTTACATATATCTTTATAATTAAAAACTATACATTTAAATTCTGATATCTCACAACAAAATAATTTAGCAAACATTAATTCAAAAAAATTGAAGGAAATGATTAAAAGATATCAGGATATAATTGGAAAATAATAACTTAATTAAAAGCAATCAATAATTTAATTTTTATTAAATCTTATTCTTACGATATATACTTACAATATGAAATTAGAATTAAAAGTTAGCTTTATTTTTATGATGACATTTCTTAAAGTTTCATCTCAGAAAACATCTAATCAGTTTGAGGCTCTTCGTTTTAAAAATGAACTTGGATTTCAAAAACCCTATCGAGTATTAAAAACAACTTTTAAAAGTTTAGAAGGATTTCAATCTTATTATCCTGGAACAAAAATTACTTTAGAAAAGATATTACGATACCATCTTTATACTGCAATTCATATAAATGAAAAAGAAAATAAGTTGTTTTCAATGGACTTAACTGAATTTGAATTAAAAGAAATTACTTCAGAGGAAGAAATCACAAAAGAAGCGGTTAGACTGATTGGAGATATGTATTTTGGCTCAAATGAGCTTAAATCAATCCAAATTGATAATTAATTGACTAATAAGTATGGTTTAAATCATTTCTAAAATTACACTCGGTTAGTATTATTTTTCTAATTAGTCTATATTTAAGATTCATTTAAAACTTCTTATGATGAAAATCTTTCAAATATTCTTCTTTACAGTACTCACATTTCTTTGTTCCAATAAATTATTTTCCCAAAACTTAAGTAAAGAAATAATTAAAAAAATGAAGTTTAGGCATGTTGGTCCAGTCGGAAACCGAGTGACCACAGTAGCCGGAATTCCAAATGATCCATTGACTTACTATGCTGGTGCTGCCTCAGGGGGTGTTTGGAAAACCACCGATGGCGGACTGAATTGGAAGCCAATTTTCGATGATCATGAAGTGCATTCAATTGGTGCGATTTCTGTTGCACCGTCAGATCCAATGACCATATATGTAGGAACTGGGGAAAGCTCAATTCGATCGAACGTCTCAATAGGTAACGGCATTTATAAATCAGAAGATGGAGGAGATACTTGGAAACATTTAGGATTAAAAAATACGGGAAGGATTAGTAGAATTATTATTCATCCTAAAAACCGAGATTTAATTTATGTTGGAGCTCTTGGGCATGCATATGCTCCCCAAAAAGAAAGAGGGGTATTTATGAGTAAAAATGGTGGAGATACTTGGAAACATGTTCTTTATATTGATGATAATACAGGTATTTCCGATATCGTTATGGACCCTGATAATTCTAGAATTTTATTTGCTGGAGGTTGGCAAATAGATCTTAAAACCTGGAGAAGAATAAGTGGAGGGCCAGGAGGAGGAATATTTCAATCTGCTGACGGAGGTAATAGTTGGAAGAAGTTAAAAGGAAACGGTTTACCTAAAAAAGATGTTGGTAAAATTGCCCTTGCTATGACACCTGCTGATCCAGATCGACTGTATGCCCTTATTGAAACAGGAGATGGAGTCCCTTTAAATGGAGAAGAAACAGAATCAGGAGAATTGTGGAGATCAGATGATAATGGAAAAACATTTAAACTAATTAACTCAAACAGAAATCTCGGAGGAAGACAAGCCTATTATACTAGGACGGCTGCTTCCCCAGACAACCCCAATGAAATATACTTTATGACAAGTGATTTTTTCTCAAGTATTGATGGTGGAATTTCAGCAAAAAAAGCAATAAAGAGTGATGGTGATGAAAATAAAAACGGTAGTTCCCAATTATCCTCTCCAAATTGGGATCATCACGAAATGTGGATAGACCCATTTGATGGAAATAGGATGGCTGTAGCTGGTGATGGAGGAATATCTATTTCCCAAAACAGAGGGAAATCATGGCTTAAAACATTTTTACCTGTGGCTCAACTTTATCATGTGACAACAGACAATAATATTCCTTATAATATATTAACTAATAGACAAGATGGACCTTCAATGAAGGGTCCAAGCAGGTCTAGAACAGAGAATTGGTGGCATTCGGGAATGATACAATCAGGAATGTGGAGGGAAATTGGAGGAGGGGAAAGTGGTTTTGCAACACCAGACCCAGTAAATCCCGATATTGTTTGGTCAAGCGCATCAGGATCAGGATCTCTAGGGGGTATTGTGACAAGATATAATGAAAAAACTAAGCAATACAGACAGCTTGAAGTTTGGCCTGAGTATGCTGCTGGAAGTTACGCCTCTTTACTTAAATACAGATTCCAGTGGACTTTCCCATTATTAATATCACCACATGATAACAAAACAATTTATGTTACTAGTCAGCATGTTCACAAAACAACAAATGACGGCCAATCATGGGAAATAATTAGTCCTGATCTAACCTTAAACGATAAAAAAATGCAAGGTTTTTCCGGTGGATTGACAGGAGATAATATTGCTGTTGAATATGCTAATGTGATTTATGCATTTGATGAATCACCTGTAAAAAAAGGAGTCTTTTGGGCTGGAACCAACGATGGTTTAGTTCATATTAGTAAGGATAATGGAAAGACATGGGAAAATGTAACAAAAAATATTCCAAAACTCCCAAAGATGGGTGTTGTTAGAAATATTGAGGCCTCTAAATGGAACCCTGGAAAAGCGTACTTAACAATTGAATTCCATCAAATCGGAGATTTTAAGCCATATGTTTATAAGACAGAAAATTTTGGGAAATCATGGAAAAAAATAACTAATGGAATTAAATCTGGTAATTTAAGTTATACTAGAAACATTAAAGAAGACCCTGTAAAGCAGGGATTATTATATCTGGGTACAGAAAATGCATTATATATTTCGTATGATGATGGTGAAAATTGGCAGAGTTTAATGTCAAATCTTCCTCCTTCTCCAATGTATTGGATTGATATTCAAGAACATTTTAATGACCTTGTGGTTGGAACATATGGACGAGGGATTTGGATTTTAGACGACTTATCCCCATTACAACAATTAAACGAAAATATAGAGAAAAAAGAATCTCATCTTTTTGATATCAAACCGTCTTACAGGTTCCAGAATGTTACAAGTAGTCTTCAGGTGTTACGTGAGGCATCTACTGGGGATAGTCCACCCAAAGGAGCATCTATTAATTATTGGTTAAAAAACAATGAAGATCAAATAGAAATAATTATTACAAACAAAAAAAACGAAACAATTAAAACGATTAAAGATAAGGGGTCTAAAGGTTTTAATAGAGTTTGGTGGGATTTTACTTCTGATAAGACTAATGATATTATTTTTAGAACTAAACCTCTCTATGCAGATTGGTTTTCTCTTGATGAAAATAGAGAAAGAAAAGGTGAAGGAAGTTTTTCGATATTGTCAACTCCAGGAATATATAATGTAACTTTAAAAACAGCTGAAAGCTCTACTACTAAATCTTTAAAAGTTATGAAGGATCCAAATTCGGAAGGGACTTTGGAAGACATATCACTCCAAAATGAGTTAGTAACAAAAATTTATGATGATTTAAATCTTGCTATTAACCATATAAATTCTATTGAAACTATAAGAAGACAGCTTCTTGATTTAATTGCCACTCTAAAAAAATCAAAACAAAATAAAGAATTGATGACAATGGTTGAAAAATTAGAGTTAGAATTTTTAGAAATTGAAAAGCTGCTTATTCAATTAAAAATTACTGGAACGGGTCAAGACGGTGTTAGATTTCCAAAAATGATCACAGAAAAACTTTTTTATTTAGCAAATAATATTCAAATTTCTGACTTTAAACCTGCAGATTCATACATAGAAGTTTATAAAATCTTAAAAAATAGGCTAAATAAAATCAGTGAAAAATTAAATAAGCTAAAAGAAGGTGGATTAGAGGAGTCTTTAAAAATTTTAAAAGATGAAGGAGTTGAGATAATAGTTACAAAATAATTTTTTGATTCTAAGTTTTTAACATCGAGTATAGCTTATAAATTAGGCTCTTGCAGTTATTTTTTATATTTACTTTTAATTATAAATCAATCAAAATGAAAAAACTATTAATATTATCACTTTTAAGTTCATTTATTCTTAATGCCCAAAAGATAAAATCTGCTGGTAAATGGATGGGAGAAGGTGAATTCCAGAACCAACCCATGATTTTTGGAGATGATGAGGCAATGGAAACGGTAATGAAAGCAATTGAGGCATACAATAATGGTGATGCTGATCTTGAATTATCATATTACACTGAAGAATATGCTGAAAAAAATGGCTCTTTTTTGAAACAATGGCATGAAAAAACTTCTCGTTTGAATATGAAACCCTGGGTGATATTTCCAGTAAAAATTAAAGGTGATAACAGAACTCAAGTATTGAGCTGGTCTGTTGAAGAACGTGAGTGGAAAAATGGATCTAAACAAAAACAAAATCTAATGGAAATTTTTGTCATTGATGACGAATCTGGAAAAATAAATAATTTTGTTCAATGGAGAAGAAATTATCCAGATAATGAATTTGGGTTATCTTCTGGGGGTAAATATTTAGGGAAAAAAGATAATAATTATACAGGAAGAAAGATTGTTTTTTCTAATCGAGGTGAAACTGAAAAAATGGAAGCCTTGATAAAGGCTTATAATGAAAAAGATTTTGAAAAATGTAAGACTTTCTTTGTTGATGGCGCAACTGTCTATGGAGCAGACGGATCTAAAACAATTTTCACTCATGAAATGTGGGATTCTTATTTTGACAATTATTCAACAATTAATTGGAAGCCATATTCAATAGCGCCTTTGAAAATTGCAGATACTGATCCTACTTCTAGGGTTGAAGTTTATGCTGTTGAGGAAAGAACTATGAAAAGTGGGGAAGTTTGGAAAAAAGAATTAATCGAACATTTTTATTTTAATCTTGATGGACTGATCGATCAAGCAGTTCAATTTGAAAGATCAATGGAATGAGATATTTTAACAAGTAATTATTTAAACCTCTTTTTTTGGAGGGTTTTTTATTTTATCAAGGATTATTTTTTCAAAATATTTTTAGAAAAATATTCTTTAGGAATATTGGAGTCAAAAGAAATGTCAAGTATTACAAAATCAGTCCCTTTTCCATCCTTAAGCATATCCTTATAATTAATCTTCATAGGGTACCATCTGGCATTAATTTTTTTTATGTCTGTAAAAGTTGTTGTTTTTAGTAAAGTCCCACTTTTTGCATATAAGTTTTCTTTTAATGGGACATATTTATTTTTATCAATCCATAAGGTCCTTTTATGGTAAGCTAAACCTTCCACTTTTGATACAAGATCCATTATCCAAACCGGGGTATTGTTGAAGTTATCCTCTTGAACTATTTTAGCAGTATATATCTCAGATAATTTTTTTTCTTCCATCATATCCTCATAAGAAAGATCGGAACCCATAACAGATTGTCTAAGAAGGTGACCTGAAAGCTGAATAGTTCGATCTGTTGCGGGAGAATAGATCCATAGTCGATCATCAAGTTTTAGCATTTTTGTTCCTTTTTCTCTTTCGGGAGATAGATATTCGGTAAAATTATTTTCTTTTCCCTTGGAATAACCTTTTGATCTAATTACTCTTTTTTTTCTTTTTCCATAAACGATCATTTCAGAAGTGACAATTTGAGTTTTAGAGAACATATTTTTGTCAATTTTTTCAATGATATTCAATGCTTTTTGATCAATTTGTTGTGATGACAACAAAAAAGGGAATTGAATCGAAATGAATAGAATGATGAGTTGTTTTTGCATGATTTTATTTTATACTTCTAATTCTTTAAATAGACGAGCAGTTTCTCTTTTATAAATTCCTCTTCCAGCCAGGGCAGTTCCAAAAAGCATTGAAAATAAGCCTGGTATAAAACCAATAAAAAAGAGATTTGGGGTTATGTAAGCCCTCATTACTGAGGGCATTATTATCGTTGAATTGGCTGTATCATCTGAGATGTCAATTCCTACTTCTTGAAGGTAATAACAAAAAATAAGACCTAAGATTGTTCCAATTGTAGAGCCAATAAATCCAATAACGGAAGCCTCGATTAACAGTAGTTTAAATACATTGTTTTTAGATTCTCCAAGAGCTAAGCGGATCCCAAATTCATTGTAACGCCGAAGACCACCAATGAGTCCTGTATTCCATAACACAAGTGACATAGCTAGAATAAATATGAAAATAAAAATCCCAGAAAAAGCATCTCCCATATCTAGGCTCTCTCTCAAACCATTTTGATCTTTAAGTGTTACCATCACAG
>JBJKWV010000027.1:0-22321 GCA_045561915.1 Flavobacteriaceae bacterium | reverse complement strand
TTTTGCAATTCAAAAAGGACATCAAGGTTATATTAACCAGGAAAAACTAATAGCTCAACTTGACCAGATTGAGATTTACTTTAAGTATTCCAAATCAGGTCATCAAACATTTTTAAATGGATTAAATATTAGTAAAGAAATTCGTCTTTCAGAGGTAACTGAACAAGTTAGCAAAGTATCTAAAATTTTAGAGGTTAGAGCACTTTTAGTTACTCAACAGCAAAAATTAGGAGCGAAAAAAGGTATTATTATGGATGGCCGAGATATTGGAACTGTTGTTTTTCCTAAAGCCGAATGTAAGTTTTTTTTGAAAGCATCACCAGA
Organism: Flavobacteriaceae bacterium; assembly: GCA_045561915.1. Classification (GTDB taxonomy): domain Bacteria; phylum Bacteroidota; class Bacteroidia; order Flavobacteriales; family Flavobacteriaceae; genus MS024-2A. The sequence continues at coordinate 21,997 of JBJKWV010000027.1, read as the reverse complement.
AATACGGGCTAAACGAAGACACCTTGAGCAAATTGAAGCTGGAAATAATGAATCTTTTGCATCAGTTTTATCTAATATAAAAGACCGTGATTTAATGGATACTACCAGAAAATTTAGCCCACTCACCAAGGCTGATGATGCAATAGAAATTGACGTAAGTGATATGAATTTAGAAGAAGTATATCAACAACTTTGGGAACACATATCTAAAAATATTATTTAAGCCTGCACTAAACAAAAAAATAGATTATTAATTTGTATATCAAAGCATTAAAGCTATATTTGCAAGCTTTTTAATTGATAGGAAAATCCAGAAAAGCAAATTAAATTTTAACATCTTCTGTCGTTGCAACTAAGGATTTCCCGATGACAGAATACAAAACCTCTCGGAAATGGCAAAAAAACCAACCGAAAAAGCAGAAAAAAAAACAGTTGTAAAAAAAACTTCTAAGACAACTGTTAAGAAAGCCCCGAAAAAATCAGCTAAAGCAAAAACTGCCAAAACAGTAGCAAAGAAGACAACAAAAAAAGCAGCTGAAGCAAAAACTGCCAAAACAGTAGCAAAGAAGACAACAAAAAAAGCAGCTGAAGCAAAAACTGCCAAAACAGTAGCAAAGAAAGCAACAAAAAAAGCATCAGCTACTAAATCAACAATCAAAACTGTTTCAAAGGAAGTTGTTTCAAAATTGGAGAAAAAACCTTCATCTAAAAAAACTAAGGTTAATATCAAAAAAGAAGCTGAAGTTAAAGCTAATAAATCCTCAGTAGAAAAAGGAAAAGATGTGGCTGTCGCTATGGATGAAAAAAATATTGATAGTAATTCAAGTGAATCGCAGTCTCATTTCCTTGATAACTTCAATTGGCACAATTATCAAGAAGGCATTGATGTTATAGATATCAAGCAGCTCGATGAATTCGAAAAACTAGTTAAAGAGAACTTTGTAGATACATCAGATGATGACGTAATTGAGGGATCTGTTGTTTTTATGACTGATCGCGAAGCCATAATCGATATTAATGCTAAATCAGAAGGTGTTATATCACTTAATGAATTTAGATATAACTCAGATTTAAAAGTTGGAGATAAAGTAGATGTAATTGTTGATACACGTGAAGATAGAACAGGGCAATTGGTCCTTTCTCATCGAAAGGCAAGGGTAATTAAAGCATGGGATCGTGTAAATAGTGCACATGATAATTCTGAGATAGTGAGTGGTTTTGTTAAATGTAGAACAAAAGGAGGAATGATAGTAGATGTATTTGGTATCGAAGCATTTTTACCAGGTTCACAAATTGATGTAAAACCCATAAGGGATTATGACCAATATGTAAACAAAACTATGGAATTTAAGGTTGTTAAGATCAACCATGAATTTAAAAATGTAGTCGTTTCTCATAAAGCTCTCATTGAAGCAGATATTGAAGAGCAGAAGAAAGAAATAATAGGTCAGTTGGAAAAAGGACAAGTATTAGAAGGTGTTGTAAAAAATATCACATCATATGGTGTATTTATTGACCTAGGTGGTGTTGATGGCTTGATTCATATTACTGATCTTTCGTGGAGTCGTATCAATCATCCAAGCGAAATTTTAGAATTAGATCAGAAACTTAATGTAGTAATCTTAGATTTTGATGACAATAAATCTAGAATCCAACTTGGATTAAAACAACTTAGTTCACATCCCTGGGAAAAATTATCTAATACTCTTAAAGAAGGAGATCGAGTTAATGGAAAAGTTGTTGTTATTGCTGATTATGGTGCATTTATTGAAATAGAAGAAGGTGTTGAAGGTCTTGTTCATGTTTCAGAAATGTCTTGGTCTACCCACCTTCGTTCCGCACAAGACTTTGTAAAAATAGGTGATGAAGTTGATGCAATTATACTGACACTTGATCGTGAATCAAGGAAAATGTCTCTTGGAGTAAAGCAAATTACTCCAGATCCATGGACAGATATTACATCAAAATATCCTATCGGTTCGAAACATTCTGGTTTAGTGAGAAATTTTACAAATTTTGGAGTATTTGTTGAACTTGAAGAAGGCATTGATGGGTTAGTTTATATCTCTGATTTATCGTGGACAAAAAAAGTCAAACACCCCTCAGAAGTATTGAGTCTCGGGGATAATATTGATGTAATTGTTCTTGAGTTGGATGTAGAGGGTCGTAAATTAAGTTTGGGTCATAAACACACTACAGAAAACCCATGGGATAAGTATGAAAAGGAATTTGCTGTCAATAGTGAGCATAACGCTGCCCTTACTGAAATTGTGGATAAAGGTGCTACTATATCATTTAATGATGATATTGTTGCCTTCATACCTTCAAGACATATGGATAAACAGGATGGGACTAAAATCACAAAAGGAGAGCAAGTTTCATTTAAGATTATAGAGTTTAATAAAGAGTTTAAACGTGTAGTTGCATCTCATACGGCTACGTTTAAGGAACAGGAAATGAAAAATGTAAAGCGATCTGCTGCTAAGGTTGCAGCTTCTAATTCAGAAAAAGCTACACTTGGAGATTTAGATGCTTTAGCAAATTTGAAAGATAAAATGGATAGTGATGAATAAAGATTTAGCCTCATTTAGTTAAGAAATCGCCCTCTCTTTTAGAGGGTTTTTTTTATCCTATAGAATATAATACTTTTGTAGAATAATCTTAAAATGGCAGTCAAAATTCTTCTTAACGAAATAAAAGTTAGTGTTATCTTAAGTAGGTTGTGTCAACAACTAATCGAACGTCATAAAGATTTCTCAAATGTTGTCCTTGTTGGTTTACAACCTAGAGGAACAAGTCTTCTTGAGCAATTATTAAAACTATTGAAAGAACAAGGACTAAAATCGATTAAATCAGGTAAGTTAGATATTACTTTTTTTAGAGATGACTTTAGAAGAAATGACGAACCTCTTAACGCTAAAACCACGGAAATGAGTGAGACTCTAGAAGGTAAAGATGTTGTTTTAATTGATGATGTTTTGTTCACAGGGAGAAGTATACGTGCAGCTCTCAGTGCTATTGATTCATACGGTCGACCAAAATCTATTGAATTACTTGTGCTAGTTGATAGAAGATTTAGCCGTCATTTACCAATACAACCAGATTACCTTGGAGCACAGATAGATGCTCTTCAAGGAGATAAAGTAAAAGTAGTTTGGTCTGATTTGCCTAAAAAAAGTGTTGTTTACTTAGAAAAAAATAAAACATGAAAAAATTAAGCGTTTCTCATCTTTTAGGGATAAAATATCTTAAAATAGAAGATCTAAACCTAATTTTTCAAACTGCTACTCATTTTAAAGAAGTCATAAACAGGCCTATCAAAAAAGTACCTAGCTTGAGAGACATTACTATTGCTAATTTATTTTATGAAAACAGTACAAGGACAAAACTTTCCTTTGAATTAGCAGAAAAACGCTTATCTGCTGATGTGATTAATTTTTCAGCTAGACAATCTTCAGTGTCAAAAGGTGAAACATTAGTAGATACCGTGAACAATATTCTTGCAATGAAAGTTGATATGATTGTAATTCGTCATCCTAATCCAGGAGCGGCTCATTTTTTATCTAAGCAAGTAAATTCATGTATTATTAATGCCGGTGACGGGACGCATGAACACCCCTCACAAGCTTTATTAGATGCTTATTCTTTAAGGGAAAAACTTGGAGATCTTCATGGAAAACGAATTGCTATAGTTGGAGATATTTTACATTCACGCGTAGCATTATCAAATATATATGCATTAAAAATGTTAGGTGCAGATGTTAAACTTTGTGCTCCCAAATCTCTTCTACCTAAACATATAAAATCTTTAGGAGTATCGAGCTCTTCAAACTTCACAGAAGTTTTAAACTGGTGTGATGCTGTGAATATGTTAAGAGTACAAAATGAGCGTATGGAATTAAGTTATTTTCCCTCAAATAGGGAGTATAGTCAAAACTTTGGTTTGAATTATGAACGTCTTAAACAAACAAGAAAAGAGATTGTCATTTTACACCCAGGACCAATAAATAGAGGAGTTGAGATAACAAGTGAGGTTGCAGATTCTGATCAAGCAATTATTCTAGATCAAGTTGAAAATGGTTTGGCTATTAGAATGGCTATAATATATCTTTTAGGATCTCAATTAAAAATTTAAAAATGTTAAAAACTGAAGGAGAGGGGATAGGCTATTTGGACGCTATTTATTTACACAATAGTGATGATATTAATTCTGTTTTAAAACAAAAACCATTAGATTTAATTATTGACTGTACAAAAAATGTACCTGATAACTCTTTACTATCAGAAATTTATAATTATCAAATTGAACAAAATCGTTGCTTTGTTATTATACTTCCCGTAGAAAAGCAAACAAACTTTCCTGAACTTTGGGATTTAGCTCCAACAAAGACTGAAGCTTTAGATTTAATATCCTTCGGGCAAATCCAACGTGAGTTAAATTTTTAATATGTTTGAATTAACTATTTTAGGATGCCATTCTGCAACACCTACTGAGAACAAACACACAAGTTCTCAAATATTAGAAGTAAATGGCAACCTGTTTTTAATAGATTGTGGTGAAGGAACTCAAATGCAATTACGTAAAGCAAAAGTAAGATTTACTCGTATTAAGCATATTTTTATCTCCCACTTACACGGAGATCATTTTTTTGGATTAATTGGATTGATTAGTACTTTTCGTTTGCTTGGTCGTTCAACCCCCTTAAACATTTATGGCCCCAAAGGAATTAAACAAATTATTACATTACAATTAAAGATGTCAAATTCATGGACAGACTACCCCTTAAATTTTCACGAATTATCTTCACTTAAAAGTAAATTAATATATGAAGATGATTCTATTTCCGTCTCAACTCTTCCATTAGATCATCGAATTTATACAAATGGTTTCCTTTTTACTAGTAAAACTAACAAACGTAAAATTAATTCAAATGCAACCAAAGGTTTAAATTTAGAGCCTTTTCATTACTCACAATTGCAAAAAGGTTGTGATATCGAATTAGCAGACGGAACTTTTTTTGAAAATAAAGAACTTACTTTAGATTCTGAAACTGCAAAAAAATATGCATATTGTAGCGACACAGCATATAACGAGGATTTGATTTCGCTACTTAAGGGTGTTGATTTGTTATACCATGAAGCTACATTTCTTGAAAAGCATGCTAATTTAGCGAAAAAAACCAAGCACAGCACGGCTTTACAGGCAGCTAAAATAGCGGCTGCTGCTAATGTAAAAGCATTATTGTTAGGTCATTATTCGAGTCGTTATTCTGAAAAATTAGATTTTTTAAAAGAAGCATCTAAAGTTTTCGAAACAATTTTTTTATCTGAAGATCTCAAAACTTTTTCAATATAATTAAAATCGATTGTAAATTGCGTAACATATGAATAAGCAAGATTTAGGACATTTAAGGAAATCGTATGAAAAGAGCGCTATGGACCTCTTGGATATAAAAAATAATCCTATTGATTTCTTTAAAAAATGGTTTGATGAAGCCTCTGCTAATCCCGACATTGAGGAAGCAAATGCAATGTCACTAGTTACCCTTGGATTAGATGATTTTCCTAAGTCTAGAATTGTTTTGCTTAAGGCATTCAGTGATGAGGGATTTATATTTTATTCAAATTATCAAAGTGAAAAAGGATTTGCAATCACAAATCATAATAAAGTAGGTTTATCTTTTTTCTGGCCACCTCTTGAACGTCAAGTTATAATTAAAGGAGTTGTAGAAAAAACAACTTCTGAACTGTCAGACAAATATTTTAGTTCAAGACCAAAAGATAGTCAGCTTGGAGCTATTGTCTCTGAACAAAGTAAAGTAATTAAAAACCGTGATGTTTTAGAAACTAAATTAAAAGCATTACAGATTAAATATAAAGATAAAGACATTAAACGCCCAAATCATTGGGGTGGTTATTTAGTTATTCCAAAATACATTGAGTTTTGGCAAGGACGACCCAATAGATTGCATGATAGGATAAATTGTGAACTTAGAAAAGGAATTTGGAATTTAGAACGATTAGCACCCTAATATGAAGGAATTGTTATTGGTACGTCATGCTAAGTCATCTTGGGAACTTGATGTGGAAGATCGAAATCGACCACTTACTCAAAAAGGAATGAAAAGAATCAAACAAATGGTGTTGTTTAATCCTGAGATTTTTTCCTCTGCTGAAATTATTTTTTCAAGTACAGCAAATCGAGCTGTTCATACAACATTAATTATGGCCAACATCTTAGGACTTCCCTTTAAAATTGTTAGTCTTGTCGAGAAATTATATACTTTTAAGGCTTCTGATTTAATACATTTTATAAAAAATATATCGGATAAGTATGAACGAGTTATTTGTGTAGGTCATAATCCTGCATTTACTTTAGCCGCCTCGTATTTTAGTACCGAAGATTTAGATCACCTACCTACTGCTGCTTGGGCAAGATTAGAATTTAGACAAAGCAAGTGGGAAGACATTTCTGCAGGATCTTTAACTTTAGGTATACCTAAAAGGATTTTAAAATAACATGGAAAAGAGACATAGGTATATTAATAGGGAACTAAGCTGGTTAGATTTCAACGGACGTGTTCTTCAAGAAGCTGCTGATCCTAACGTTCCTCTTCTCGAACGTTTACGTTTTATTGGTATTTTCTCTAATAATCTAGATGAATTTTTTCAAGTTAGATTTTCAACTGTTCAACGAATTGCTCAGTCAGAAAAATCTGGAAAAAATATTTTTGGAGGATTAACTGCTTCGGATTTATTAAAAACCATTACTCAAAAGGTAATCGAGCAACAAAAAGAAAGTACTCAAATCTTAAATTCAATTGAAAAGGAGCTAGAAAAAGAACAAATTTATTTTATTAACGAAAAACAGGTTTTACAAGAGCACGAGGCTTTTTTAAAAGAATATTTTATTCAGAAAGTAAGCCCTTCTTTAATGACAATTATTGTTTCTGATGACGAAAATCAAGATTTTTCAGACAATATAGCTTTCTTGGCAGTAAAACTATTATTTCAAGAAAAGAAAGAAATTAAGTCTCGCTTTGCATTAATCGAACTACCAACTGAACTTGATAGATTCATCTTATTGCCTAGTATTAATAATAAGAAGTATGTTATGTTTCTTGATGACTTAATACGTTATCATTTTCACATAATTTTTAATTTTTTCGAGTACTCTTCAATAGAATCTCATATGATCAAAGTTACTCGTGATGGTGAATTAGACATGGAAGGTGATGTTTCTAAGAGTTATATAAATAAAATTGTTCAAAGTGTAAAGGATCGTTTTCTTGCTGAACCTGTTCGTTTAGTTCACGATAAAGACATTTCTTTTGATGCTCTTAGCATGGTTAAAAAAATTTTAGGTGTTGGTACTGAAGATAGTCTTATCCCTGGAGGACGTTATCATCACCGTAGAGATTACATGAATTTCCCTCAATTAAACAGAAATGATTTGCAATATGAGCGTAAAGATTCACTACCAATAAATGGACTTTCTTTAGAAAAAAGTATTTTTAAAGCAATAGATCAAAGGGATTTTTTATTATATACCCCTTACCATAGTTTTTCTTTTGTCATAAAGTTTTTACGTGAGGCCGCATTAGATCCAGAAGTAACTATTATAAAAATTACTATTTATCGTCTTTCCAAACTATCTAATGTAGCTAGTTCATTAATAAATGCTGCCAAAAATGGTAAGAAAGTTTTAGTTCAAATTGAGCTTCAAGCGCGTTTTGATGAAACTAATAATATAATCTATGCTGAACAGATGCAAGCAGCTGGGGTAGAACTTATTTTTGGTATTCCCGGATTAAAAGTACATTCTAAAATCTGTATTATTGAAAAGAAAACAGATGGTAATAAAAGACGATACGGCTTTATAAGTACTGGTAATTTCAATGAGGAAACTGCAAAATTTTATACTGACTATACACTATTTACTTCCGATGAGAAAATTCTTAAAGAAGTAAACAAAGTTTTTAATTTTCTACAAGTTCATTACAAACGTAAAAATTTTAAACACCTAATTGTATCTCCACACCACACTCACAATGTATTAGTTAAAATGATTAATAAGGAGATTGAGAATCACAAATCAGGACTTTCAAGCGGCATTCGTCTTAAGTTAAATGCGATTACAAATTTTTCAATAATTGATAAACTTTATCAAGCAAGTAGCGAAGGTGTTAAAATTCAAATGATTGTTAGAGGGATTTGTTGTTTGATTCCTGGTATAAAGGGTATGAGTGAAAATATTGAGGTAATAAGTATTGTAGATAAATTTTTAGAACACCCAAGAGTATACCAATTTGATAATGGTGGTTCTTCCAAAATATACATTTCTTCGGCAGATTTTATGACAAGAAACATTGAAAATAGAGTAGAGGTTGCAGTCCCAATTTATGATGTTCGATTACAACGACAAATAAAAGATGTTTTTGATATTATTTGGAATGATAATGTAAAGGCAAGGAGATTAAATGGTCCTAATCAAAATGTATTTGTCAAAAATAATTTAAAAGCCAATCGATCTCAATTTGAAATATATGAATATTATAAAAGGTGAGTAAGCTTATAAAAATTAGAAAGTTTGCAGCAATAGATATTGGATCTAATGCTGTTAGATTATTAGTTTCTAATGTGATTAATTTTGAAGGAAAAATAATTTTTCAAAAAAATTCTTTTGTGAGGGTTCCGATTCGTTTAGGACAAGATACATTCAGCAATGGTGAAATATCAAAAAAAAATATAAAACGAATTATAAAATCAATGAAGGCCTTCCGAATGCTTATGAAAATTCATGGCGTAGAAAGGCATCTAGCATATGCAACTTCTGCTCTTCGAGATGCTAAAAACTGTCCTGAAGTTTTAGACATAGTTTATAATAGAGCTAAAATAAAAATTGAAATAATTGATGGAAAAAAAGAAGCTGAAATAATATCTAAAGCTAATGTCTTTGATAAAATTGATACCCTAAAGACTTATCTTTATATAGATGTTGGAGGTGGGAGCACTGAGCTCAGTATATTGAAGGATACCAAAAGAATCAATTCAACATCATTTAAAATTGGAACAGTTAGGTTGTTAAATAATGCAGTTGATAATCTTATATGGAATCAATTAGAAGAGTGGGTAAAAATTAATACTAAAGGATATTCTGAAATTTTCCTTTTAGGAACAGGGGGAAATATTAATAAGTTACACAAATTGGCCAACATAAAAGATAATAGTCCGATTACTCTATCAGCTCTAAAACAGATATACTATAATTTAAAGAAATTTAATTATGAAGAACGAATTGTTAAATTAGGATTAAATCCAGACAGATCAGATGTAATTATACCAGCAACTGAACTTTTTTTAAAAATCTTCAAGTGGAGTGGAGCAAAATTTATTTACGTCCCTAGAGCTGGTCTTTCCGATGGAATGATACGAGAGCTTTATAAAACTAAAGTGGAATCTTTAAAAGTTTAAATCAAACTTTGTTTTTAGCTCATCTAAAAGAGGATTAATTTTTTTAAGGTATTGATATTTTTCAGTTGGTGAATATATTGACTCTTCTTTATTTCTTTTTAAAACTACTAGCTCAACTGTAATATCATGATTATTCAACCTTTCTCTTAGAAAAGGGAGTAGATTTTTCATTTCAAGATTAATTTCAACTTTGTGCATCTCACTGGGTACAGAGTATAAAATTTTATTTGAGTCTTTTAGACTAATTTTATTCATATCCAATATAGATGCAATGTTTTTTTTACCCTCTTTCTTTAACCCTAATGTGTATTCTTTCCAAATTTTTTCAAGCAAGTTAAAATCAAAATCATCTTTTGGCTTATGAGTTTCTTCTTCACGTATTTTAGTAACATTTTTCGCAGCTTTTTTTATAGCAATACTTGAAAGTGAAAAACTTGAAATAGGGTTTTGAAGATTAGGTTTTTCAGGTTTATTAATTTTAGATATCTCGATGTTTGTTTTTAGGGCAGTTTTTTTTTGGTCTCTTTCATTATTTAACAAAATATCTTTATTAATAAACCCCTTAACTGAGTTAGATTTATTTTCTTCATTGGGAGTTAACTTCCTTTTTGGTTTTGAAATTAATGAACTTAATTGAGTTTTATCAATAGAATCATTATATTCATTAAACGGAATTATGTACCCTTTTTTTTTTCTCCATTAAAATGGAGTGAGGCAAGCTGCATGAGCATAAGTTCGATATGGACCCTTCTATTTTTTACACCTTTAAAATTTATTTCACAAGAATTGATCAATTTGATACCATCCATAAGATATTCAGTGGATAGAGTTTGAGTTTCTTCAACATATGAATTTTTAATACTTTCTCCAACTTCAATTAAAGCCGCTGTTTTTTGATCTTTAGCTAAGACTAAATTTCTAAAGTGATCACCTAAACCTTTTATAAATTGAAAACTGTCAATTCCACCCTTTATCAAATCATCGTAAGCAATTAATATCTGTGGTATATTGTTTTTAATTAGAAGTTTACTCAGCTCAATGTAAGTTTGATGATCAAGTAAACTTAAATTTTCAGCCACTAGCGATTCCGATAAGTTTCCTTTTGTAAAACTAACCATGCGATCAAATATAGAAAGAGCATCTCTCAAAGCTCCTTCAGCTTTTTGGGCAATTAAATAAAGAGCATTCTCTTCAAATTCAAGCATTCTTTCCTTTGCAATCTTAGAAAGATATTCTTGAATTTTTTGGACTGATATACGTTTAAAATCATAAACCTGGCATCTTGAAATAACTGTTGGTATTATCTTATTTTTCTCAGTAGTAGCTAATATGAAAATTACATGTTTTGGGGGTTCTTCAAGAGTTTTTAAAAATGCATTAAACGCTGAATTTGATAACATATGCGCCTCATCAATTATGTATACTTTATGAGTTCCTAATTGTGGTGGAATACGAACTTGCTCATTTATTTTTCGAATATCTTCTACTGAATTATTTGAGGCAGCGTCAAGTTCAAAAATATTAAAGGAAAAATCTTCAGAGTTATGGACATCACTTGAATTAATTTTTTTAGCTAAAATTCGAGCACATGTTGTTTTACCGACACCTCGTGGTCCACAAAAAAGTAGTGCTTGGGCAAGTTGGTTAGTTTTAATACTGTTTTCGAGTGTTTGAGTAATCCCTTCCTGTCCGACAACTTCTTCAAAGGAGGCAGGTCTATATTTTAATGCTGATACTAAGAAAGAATCCATATACAAATATATAAATCAGATTATGCTTTCATACTTTCTAAGTAATTTATTCAACTTTAATTATGAACAAATGCCTAACTTTGTTGCGCAGGCTATCTTATCGCTTTTGTCTTTTGGCAGAAGAGGAAAGTCCGGACACCTCAGAGCAGCATAGCGGGTAACACCCGTCCTTCATTGAAGCGGACAAGTGCAACAGAAAGAAAGTACAGTTCGGCTGTAGTGAAATCATGTAAACTCTATGCGGTGCAACGCCAAGTATATCTACAAGAAAGAGTAGCTCGCTCAAGGTAGAAGGGTAGGCGGCTAGAATGTAAGAGTAATTTTACATCCAGATAAATGATAAGACCAGACAGAATCCGGCTTACAGGCCTGCTTTTTTCTTTATAAGTAAAAAAAAGAGAAAGCATTATTTCCATATATTCTTTCAAAAGAAAACCCTGGGATTTCCAGAAGTTTTTTTTGTTTAAAGTGTTCGATTATAATAATACCATTATTGGAAAGTTTTTTTTTTGCAACTTTTACAATGTTTGAGTAATCTTTAATTTCATAATTATATGGAGGATCTGCAAAAATTAAATCATATAAAATTGAATTTTTTTCAAGATAGCTTAAACACTCTCCTTGAATTGAGATTATATCCATTTCAAATTCTAGTGCTGTTTTTTGAATGAAATTCACACAGCGCTTATTTTCATCAATAGCAAAGATATTTTTTGATCCTCTAGATGAGAACTCATAGCTTATTGCGCCCGTCCCAGAAAAAAGATCAAGAACCTTAGTGCATTCAAAATCTATGCGATGATTAAGAATGTTAAAAAGGCCTTCTTTGGATCGATCGGTTGTTGGACGAACTGGGAGATTTTTAGGAACTTGAATACGTCTACCTTTAAATAACCCTGATATTATTCTCATCAACTAAAATTATTTGCTAAATATGGTGCGGGATGAGTTGATAGATTCTCGATCTGATTATTATCTATATCTACAAATTTAATATTATTGTGATACTGATTTAGAGCTTTATAATAAGATTCATATCGTTGAATTTTACCCAAAATAACTATCTCCAAACCTTCTGTCTCCATATCAAATTGTTCTACTATAAAAAAGAGATAATATAAAAACTCATCTTTATTTGAAATTATAAATCTATTATTAAATTTAAATTGTTTTTTTTGAAATAAAAACACATCCAATGCTTCCGATTGTAGGTGAATAAAAAGTTGATATTTTATTCCATTTGAAAACTCTAGATTAAGGATATTATTCAAAAGCAATGTGTTATAGTGGGAAATTTCTAAGTTGATATTAACTTTTTTTAAATTATTACTTATAGATTTTGGGAAAGTATATACGTTTATTTGACTTACCTGTTTTATATTATCATAAGAAACTATCTCATTTTCTCTCTCCTTAGTATAAAGTCTTAGATAGTCCTTAGATCTAGAGTTATCAAAAAGAGAATTTGGAACAAAAGTTGATGCATTATGGAATGATACAAATTTTATGGATTCAAACCAATCTTTATCCTCTTGATTAAGATATCCATTAAAAATTTCAATAAAGTTATTTTGATTATTTATGGAAGAAAAAAAATCAATTTTTGAATTTGTACAGAAAGAAAATCCATTAACAAAAGAATGAATGGATAAGCCTTTTTTATTTGTGGTTTTACTGCTGTTTGGCATCAAAAATAGTTGGCCAGTTTCCGTTAGTGCTTACATTAGATAATGATCCCAATATGATTTCTGGACCATTAACTCCATCTACAGAAATAGTTTCATTTTCTTGTTTAACAAGGTCCTCATCTTGGTCAAACAATAATGTGTTTTTTGATATTTTCACTTCGAAAACTGGTACTTTATATCCATTTTTGTTTATTACATCGGATTTGATCTGGAACATGCTATCTTGAAGTCCTTCTATCGGGATGTTTGCCATCTTTTTGTATCGTTCGGATGTTTGAAATAATGAATCTTTTACAGGGACAAAACCTAATGTATCAATAACAACAACCTCGCGAAGCATGTCAATCCTGTAAGTTCTATCGTATTCTAAGTACGAGGAGTCACGTTTCTCAACAAGAGTAAATATTCCCTCATCTATAAATTTTATTAAACTGTCAAAATTATCAGAATATACACCTTTTACATCCTTATGAGCTATTTGTGCAGTTCTAATATCTTTCATTACATTAATAACCTTTGAATAACGTTTAATTTTTGTCTGATTGAAATTTATTGGACCGCTAATTGAGTCATAAATTTTATAACCAAAGAATATTGATGCGATCCATAAGACAGCTTGAATACCTAATTTCATTATCTTTTTTTTTATTTGGTAAAAACAAATCTACAATTTTTTTTTAATCACAAAAGTATTTAAAATGAATTATATTTATCCCAATCAATCTTTAAATGACTCCTGTAGAATTTTGTAAACAACTATCTGATAATTTTCCTTTTGAACCGACAGTTTCTCAATATAAATGGTTTGATGAAGTTGCAGATTTCATTTTTTCAAATACTCCAAACACTGTTTTTCTACTTAAAGGATACGCTGGAACTGGAAAAACGACTCTAATTGGTTCTTTGATTAGCCAATTGAAAAAAGTTGGTTACAAGTCTATACTTATGGCTCCAACCGGTAGGGCTGCAAAAGTAATGGCCTCCTATTCAAAATCTTCTGCATATACAATTCATAAACAAATATACTATCCTAAATCAGATAGTTCTGGAAAAATTGAATTTCAATTAAAACCAAACAAATATCGAAAAACCATTTTTATTGTAGATGAAGCCTCAATGATTAGTGATGACCGTAATCAGTCTAAGATTTTTGAAAATGGGTCATTACTTAATGATTTGACTCAGTATGTTGGTCAAGGAGATAAATGTAAATTGATTTTTGTTGGTGATCCTGCACAATTACCACCGATTCACCTTAATTTAAGTCCAGCATTGGATACAAACGAATTGAAACATTTTTATTTTGATAAGGTATATAGCATTGAATTAGAAAGTGTAGTTAGACAAGCCCTTGGCTCAGGAATTTTAGATAATGCTACGAGATTGAGATCTCAGTTATGCGATGGAGTTTATGATCAATTTCAATTTGATGTAGATAATGTATCAGATATATTTTACTCTAATAATGGAATGAATATTTTTGATTCTTTGTCTTCAGCTTTTGATAAGGCAGGAATTGATCAAACAATTTTCATAGTTAGATCAAATAAACGAGCAAATTTACTTAATGGACATATTCGTAAACGTATTTTAGGTTGGGAAGATGATTTGTGCGTCGGTGACCAATTAATGGTTGTAAAAAACAACTATTTTTGGTTAACTATAGATTCTACACCAGGGTTCATTGCAAATGGAGACGTGATCGAAGTACTTGGAATAATGTCTAGAAAAAATATTTATGATTTTTCTTTTGCTGAAGTTCGTGTGCGTTTAGTTGACTACCCGGATGAACTTCCTTTTGAAACTGTTATTTTGCTTGACACTTTGAAATCTGAAACACCTTCCATGTCATTTGAAGATGGAAACCGTCTTTACAAAAATGTATTGGAAGACTATTCTTCGGAGAGATCAAAGTATAAACAATTTTTAAAAGTTAAAAAAAACCCTTTCTTCAATTCTTTACAAGTAAAATATTCCTACGCGATTACTTGTCATAAATCACAAGGTGGACAATGGGAAAATGTATTTATTGAAAAACCATATTTAAAAGAAGGGCCTAATAAAAATTATTTAAGATGGCTTTATACAGCAATCACTAGAGCAAAAAAATCTCTGTTTCTAATAGGATTTCCTGACAAAGATTTTAAATCAATTAATTAATTATGTTTCACATTTTATCAAAAAAAATATATTATGACCTTATGAATTGGAAAATTGTAGGATCTTTTCCTTCGATACCAAAGTATGTCGTAGCAGTAGTTCCTCATACTAGTTGGTTGGACTTTTTTGTAGGTATAATGGTCAGAAGTATTTTAAGAGAGTCCATAAATTTTGTTGGGAAAAAGGAATTATTTACGCCGCTAACAGCTTGGATTTTTAGAAGTTTAGGAGGAGCACCTATTGATCGATCAGGAAACAAAAACTCAGTTGAATCTATAATTGCTGTGTTTAATGCCCATCAAAAATTTAGAATTGCTATAGCACCTGAAGGAACGCGAAGAAAAGTTGATAAGCTTCGTTCCGGATATTATTTTATAGCTAAAGGATTAAAAATTCCTATTGTTCCTGTTTCTTTTGACTATGAAAATAAAAAAGTTGTTGTCCATCCAAATTTTTATCCTTCACAAAATGAGCAAAAAGATTTAAACTCATTGGAAAATATTTTCAAAGGAGTGGTTGGTTTCGATAAGAAAAAAAGCTTTTAATTAACTTTTATATCCATTGAGTGGTAGACATTCTGCACATCGTCGTCGTCTTCAATTCTTTCTAATAATTGCAATACTTCTTTTTGAGCATCCTCACTCAAAGATTTAATTACCTGGGGTATCCTTTCAAAACCTGATGATATTATTTCAAAGTTTCTTTTTTCCAATTCTTTTTGGATTGAGCCAAAGCATAGAAAAGGTGCATATAAATAAATTCCCTCTTCATCTTTAAAAACTTCCTCTACTCCATAATCGATAAATTCTAGTTCAATTTCTTCTACGTCAAGATCAGGATCTATTTTAAAATTACAACTGTGATCAAACATAAATTCTACAGATCCAGTTGTACCCAAATTGCCATTCGCTTTATTAAAATATGAGCGAATATTTGCAACAGTCCTATTATTATTGTCGGTTGTAGTTTCAACTAAAACTGCAATTCCATGGGGAGCATAACCCTCAAAAAGTACTTCTTTAAGATTACCAGAATTTTTATCTGAAGCTTTTTTAATAGCTCTTTCAACATTTTCTTTGGGCATGTTAGCAGCCTTAGCATTTTGAATAACAGCTCTTAATCGAGAATTATTGTCAGGATCTGAACCGCCCCCTTTTACAGCTATAACAATATCCTTTCCAATACGTGTAAATGTTTTAGCCATTGCTGACCAACGTTTGATTTTTCGGGCTTTTCTGAATTCAAATGCTCTTCCCATTTACATTTTACTTGAATGTTGTCAAATATAAATAACTTTAAGTTTCAAATAGAATTTTATTCATCAAGGTTAGATATATTTATTATTTAGGAAATAGATTTATAATCTTAATAATCTAGGCATTGTGTAATAATATTATTAAATTTTTCGTAATTAACCCATCTCCTCTAGTATTTCAATATATGATGGTTGAATATGATTGGGTAGTCTATTTTCTTTGGGTAATGATGCTAAATATCTGATAGAGTTGGTTGTAAAGACCTGTTTATAGATCCCATTTTTTGAATGACGTTTCTCCACTAAGGATTTAATAAAATCAAAATGAGAAATTAGATCACTACTTCCCAGATGAAAGACCCCTGTTTTTTTGTGATTTATTAAATAATGAATCTGTTGACTCAGTCTAATATCACTATTTACATTTATAATAGTATTCGGAAATACTTCGATTGGAATTTCATCTTTAACAGCTTTATCAATTTCTTTAGTCCTTGGGGCATTCATGCCAAAAACCATAGGTAATCGGATGATTACAAATTTACCAATTGGCAAATTCATTATTTTATTTTCAACCTTTATTTTAAAGTGACCATAAATACTTTTAGAAAGAGTTTTATCATATTCATATGAAGGATAATGTCGGAAGGAGTCAAATACATTAGCTGATGATAAAAACATGACCCTGCAATTGTTAAATTTTACATATTCTATAATGTGAGAATGTGCTTCAATTTGGGCATTAAAATTTCCACGTAATGCAGAGATTATAAGCTTAGGTTTAATTTCATTTAGAATATCATTAAGTCCACCTTTTTCAAAATTATAATTGAAAAAATGTTTATTATTTTTAAAAGCTTCATTTTGATTGAAAGTTCCGAAAGTATTGAAATATGCTCCTAATTCTTTGTAAATAGCGTTACCTAAAAATCCACTCCCACCTAAAATTAATATTGCTTTCAAAAGTTAATTTTTTATAAATGGGAGTTTCACAATATGTGCATAGCAGTTTTTTTTACGAATCAAAATTCCAATTTTATTTCCAACTTTTGAATTTTCTTTATTGATGTAACCCAGACCAATACCAATTGAGAGAGTTGGAGACTGAGTTCCAGATGTAACAATTCCAATTGGCTTTCCATGATTGTCAACAATTGAATATCCACTTCTTGGAATAGCTCTTACATCCATTTTGAATGCAATTAGTTTTTTGTCACTTCCATTAAATATTTGTTTTTGTATATTTTTTGAGTTGATGAAACCAGTTTCTGGTTTGCTAATCCAACTTAATCCAGCAGCAATTGGTGATGAATTTTCATTAATTTCATTCCCGTATAGGCAATAGCCCATTTCTATTCTCAGAGTATCTCTTGCTGCAAGTCCAGCTGGAACAATGCCGTGATAATCTCCAGCCTTCATAACAGCATTCCATATATGTTCCGCATGAATTGCAGGGAAATAAACTTCAATACCTCCAGCTCCTGTATATCCTGTTGTTGCTATTATTGTGTTTTTGATATCAGCAAATACAGCCTTAGTATGGGAATAATATTCAAGATTTTTCAATGGATAGTCTGTTAATTGCTGCATAGCGATTATTGCTTTTGGACCCTGTATAGCTAATAAACCAGTTGATTTTGAATGATCTTCTATTTGAGCATTGAATTCTTGATTATGATTTTGAATCCAATTCCAATCTTTCTCAATATTTGAAGCATTTACGACTAGAAGATATTTTTCTTTTTCTAATCGATAAATAATAAGATCATCTACAATTCCCCCCCTATCATTTGGAATATAATTATATTGTGCTTTACCAATATTTATTTTTGAAATATCGTTGCTACATATGTGTTGAAGAAAACTTAACGAATTTGGTCCACAAACATAAAATTCTCCCATGTGAGATACATCAAAAACCCCAAGGTCTTTTCTTACTGCTAAATGTTCATTCTTAACCCCTGAGTATTGAACTGGCATCTCATATCCTCCAAACGAAGTCATTTTTGCACTCAAAGACAAATGAGTATTGTAAAGTGTTGTTTTTTTCATGGCTAGAAGTATATTTATGCTTAAAGTAAAAAGGTATACTTTTCTTATTATTTATATCATATTAAAATTGAAAACTTAAAAAAAAATATTGACAAAAGTTGAACCCTTACAAGACTTTTCATAGGAATCAGATCCCACAATTAGCGAATTAATGGAGAATTTAATTACACTTGAAGATTTTTTATAGCTTTTTAGTAAAAAAATTAATTCGAAAGAAGTAAAGATTTAAGTTCTGAATATTTACTAATAGAAAAACTATTTTTTTTAAGACCCAAAATTTTTTGAATACTCTTTGGAGTTTTTATATCAGTTTTAATAATACCCTCTACAATACTTTTAAATTTTACAGGGTGAGCCGTCTCTAAAAAGATACCTTGGTATTCATCTACTTCCTCTTTAGTATTGAAAAATTCTTTTAAACCTAAAAATCCAATTGCTCCGTGAGGTTCAGAAACATATCTTTTTATTTTATAGATCTCTTTTATTGCTTTTTCTGTCATTTTATCAGAAAAGCTGTAACCACTAAGAAGTTTTTTTAATTTAAAAAAATCATTATTAAAAATCCTTTGAATCCGAATAAAATTGCTTGGATTACCTACGTCCATTGCATTTGAGATTGTTTGAATAGATTTCTTAGGAAAATAATCCCCAGATTTTAAATACTCTGGTATAGTGTCATTTATATTAGTACTAGCTATAAAATGATTTATGGGAAGTCCCATCTGTTGTGCCAAAATACCAGCACAAATATTTCCAAAGTTTCCACTTGGTACAGAGATCAAAAGCTTTTTTTCTGGATTCGGTCTATTTTTATAGGCTATGAAGTAATAAAACATTTGTGCTAACCATCTACCAATATTTATTGAGTTTGCGGATGTTAAATAAATTTTATCTTTTAATTCTTGATCAACAAAAGCTGTTTTGACCATTTCTTGGCAATCATCAAATGAACCATTAACTTCCAAAGCAGTGATATTTTCTCCAAGTGTAGTTAATTGTCGCTCTTGTATATCACTGACTTTACCCTTTGGATAGAGAATGATTACATCAATTCCTTTTACTTTAAAAAAACCATCTGCTACTGCTCCGCCTGTATCTCCTGAAGTAGCAACCAGTACAGTTAAATTTCCCCCTTTTTTGATAAAGTTATCCTGAGATAAACATCTAGCCATAAAACGAGCTCCGACGTCTTTAAAAGCAAGGCTGGGACCATGGAATAATTCAATTACAGCAATTTTATCTGTTATTTTTACAATTGGAAAATCAAAACTTAATGTTTCTTGTATAATTTTTTTTAAATTATTATTATCAATATCACTTCCGACATATGGCTTAATGACCTCGTATGCAATTTCATGGTCTGAAAACTTTTTTAAATTTTTAATAAAACTTTCTTCTAATTTTGGAATATTCTTTGGAAAATACAACCCTCGATCAGGGGCTAGTCCTTTTCTAACAGCTTCTAAAAAGCTTACGTCTTTAGCATTATAATTTAAACTAAAATATTCCATAAGCTTAAATAATCTTTATTCCTTCATTGTTAATAGATGAATAGTGAACTTCATAATCAAGTCCTATTTCGTCATAGTAAGTTTTCATGAATTGGCCTACTTTTTTTGCAGTTTTTTCTCCTTTAGACAATGCATACACAGACGGGCCTGAGCCAGA
Source organism: Flavobacteriaceae bacterium (assembly GCA_045561915.1). Taxonomy (GTDB): domain Bacteria; phylum Bacteroidota; class Bacteroidia; order Flavobacteriales; family Flavobacteriaceae; genus MS024-2A. Next base: position 1,949 of record JBJKWV010000027.1, on the reverse strand, counting down.
AATACCACTCCCCAGAGCGCCAGCTTCAATAGCTGATTCTTTAATCTCTTTAAATTTGGGGATTAAAATTGCTCTTGCTGGTTCAATGACCTTATCTTTCATGCTCCTAGAAAGAAGTTCATAATCGTTTGTGTAAAGAGCGCTTACGAAAGCACCTAAATTCCCCCATTGTTCTACAGCTTTTGTAAGTGGAATTTCACTTTTAAGGATAGCTCTTGAATGAATTGTTTTTAATTCAATTTTTGGATGAATAATCGTAGCTATTAAATCTTTTGGTGAGGGAAGTTTTATGATATCTAGGGTTTTATTACTTCGAACTAATGTGAAGCCTCCAAGTAAAACAGGGGCAAGGTTGTCAGCATGAGCATCTCCACTAGCTAATGATTCTCCAACCATAGCAAATTTTACTAATTGACTCCTTGAATAGGGTTTTCCTAATAGTTCATTAATTGCAAAAACAGCTCCTGCTGCACTTGCTGCACTACTTCCAATTCCACTTCCAGGTTTTATTTTTTTTTCAATGTCAATTTGAAAACCACCATTTGTGGGAAAGTCATTTAAAAGTGCGTTCGCAGCAACACATGCAACATTCTTAAGAGGATCTATTGGTATTTTTTGTCCTTTCAAAGTACCGACGGATATACCTTTTGTTTTGGTTTTAGAAACTTTCATTATATCTCCAATCGTATCTAAACAAAAACCAAGTACATCAAAACCACAAGAAACATTGGCTACACTTGCAGGAGCGAAAATATTAATATGATCCATATTTATTGCTTGCCTATTCGAATGATATCTCCAAAAATCCCTCCAGCTGTTACCTCAGCACCAGCACCAGCTCCTTTAACAATAAGGGGCTGATCCCTGTAACGACTTGTATAGAATAAAATAATATTATCACTACCTTCCAGGTTGTAAAAGTCGTGATGGGATTCAATCTCTTGAAGCCCAACTGAAGCTTTTCCTTTTTCCAATTGCGCTACATATTTTAATCTTGTTCCATTTTTGGTAGAGTTTTTTAAAATTTTTTGAAAGTAAACTTCGTTTTTACTAATGGCATTATAAAATTCTTCGTTCGAAGAAGTTTTCAATGCTTCTTTGGGTAAAAAACTTTTGTTGATAATATCTTTAAGTTCTAATTTAAAACCACTTTCACGACCTAGGATTAATATTTTTCTTGCCACGTCTACACCGCTTAAGTCAATCTTAGGATCTGGTTCAGTATATCCATGATCTTGGGCACTTTGAACTACACTTCGAAAGCTAGTTTTGGAATTAAAATTATTGAAAACATAATTTAAACTTCCTGACAAGACAGCTTGTATTTTAATTATTTCGTCTCCTGATGCGATTAGATTGTTTAATGTATCTATTACTGGAAGTCCTGCTCCTACATTTGTTTCAAACAAGAAAGGTGTGTTGTACCGTCTTGATATTTTTTTAAGTTCTATATAATTTTTATACGAACTCGCACAAGCTATTTTATTACATGTTACTACGCCAATATTGTTAGCTAAATAAAGAGCGTATTCTTCTGCAATATCTTTACTGGCTGTATTATCGATAAAAATACTGTTTCTTAGATTTAGTGTTTTTATGTGATTAAAGAAAGCTTCCCTATTTGAATTAATATTACTATTATTTAATTGCTTCTTCCATTTTTTTAAATCTAAAGAAATATCAGATAAAAGCATTTTTGATGAATTTGATATTGCAACCACATTTATTTTAAGGCGTAAATTTTCTAAAAGATAGCTTTGTTGTCCATGAATTTGATCTAAAAGTTTACCACCTACATTTCCTACCCCTGTTATAAATAAGTTTAATTCCTTTATCTGTCTTTCAAAAAAACTTTCATGAATTGAGTTTAAGGCTTTTTGTGTGTTTCTCTTATCAATTACTATAGAAATATTTCTTTCTGAAGCTCCCTGTGCAATTGCACGTATATT
>JBJKWV010000026.1:0-22358 GCA_045561915.1 Flavobacteriaceae bacterium | reverse complement strand
TTCAAATGGAAGAACAAGAACGTGGAACCGGATCTTGGAGAACACATCATTATGCAAAGAGAAATGGAAACTTATATCCAACTCATGGACTAGGTCCAGTTGCACAATATATGAACCTCTCTAGAGGAGAGGACCAATTTGGTTCAATTGTTTCATTTTCTACACCAGCTATGGGAAGAAAATTATATGCTGAAAAAAATTATAATAAAGATCACAAGTGGAATACATTAGATTACCAAGGTGGAGATTTAAATACATCAATAATTAAAACAAATTTAGGAAGAACAATTATGGTTCAGTGGGATGAGACAAGCCCCAGACCTTACTCAAGATTGAATCTCATCCAAGGGACAAAAGGAACTTTGGCGGGGTTTCCTACAAGAGTAGCTTTGGAGGGAGGAGTTCCAGGATCAACAAAAGATCATCATAGTTGGGCAAAAGGTGAGCAATTAGAATCTCTCTATGACCAATATGAACATCCTATGTACAAAAGATTAGGAGTATTATCCAAAAAAATGGGAGGCCACGGAGGCATGGATTTTATGATGTTATACAGAGTGGTTGAATGCTTAAAAGAAGGCACTCCTTTAGACCAAAATGTCTATGAGGGCTGTTTTTGGAGTGCTGTTTCACCATTAAGCGAAGCTTCGGTTGCTCAAGGAGGCATGCCTCAAAAATTTCCTGATTTTACAAGAGGAGCTTGGGGAAAAACAAAGCCCTTGTCAATTATTTCATAATTTATTAAAAGTGATAAAAGTTTCTGCCCCTGCGAGGATTTGTTTTTTTGGTGACCATCAAGATTACCTAGAATTACCAGTAATTGCTGGAACCATAAACCGATATATCAAAATCGAAGGTGAGCCAGTAAATAACAATAATTTATTTATTCAATTGCTTGATATTAATAGTGTTAAAGTAATAGATCTAAACAAAAAATATAAAAATATAAAAAGTGGAGATTACTTTCTTTCTTCATTAGAAGTGCTAAAAAGAGCAGGGTTTTCATTTAATCAAGGTTATAAAATCAAAATATATGGAGATATACCTATTAATGCAGGGATATCAAGTTCTTCAGCATTAGTTGTTGCTTGGATTCGCTTCTTATTGGAAACACAAGATCAAAAGAAAGATGTAAATGATGAACGAATTGGAAAATGGGCCTATGATGCTGAATCCACTTTTTTTAATCAACCAGGTGGGATAATGGACCAATATACTATAGCCCAAAAAGGATTATTATACATCGATACTCTCACAACAAGAACAGAAAGATTAAATGCTGATATCGGAAGCTTAGTAATAGCTGAATCCGGACTATCAAAACAAACATTAACTGTACTACAAAACGCAAGAGCTTATGGACAGTCAGCAATTTCATCAGTAAAAGAAAAGATTTCAAACTTTAACGTACATGAGGCGTGTGAAAGTGAATATGAAGAGTATTTACATCTCGTTCCAGAAGTTTATCAAGATCATTGGTACGCAACTATTTTCAATCATCTTTTAACTCAGAAAGCCAGAAAAATTTTAGCAAATGGCCCGATAGATCAAGAACAATTAGGATCTTTAATGAATGCCCATCAAAAAATATTACAAGAAAGAATTCAAAACACTCCTGCAATTATGCAAAAGCAATTAGAAGAATCTCTAAAAGCTGGTGCATTGGGGGCAAAAATTATTGGCTCTGGCGGAGGAGGTTGCATGGTTGCGATGGTTACACCGGAGACATGCAAACCGGTTATTAGATCTTTTTTAAAAGCAGGAGTAAAGTCAGCTTATGAAATAAAATTAACATCACATTTATGAATAGTCTCATTATTATGGCAGGAGGGGTTTCTTCTCGTATGAAACGATCATTAGGAAAAAGCAAGTTATCTGAATCAAAAAAAAAATTAGCCCAAAGTGTTCACAAAAGCTTGATTCCTTTGGGGATAGGACAAAAGCCTTTAATTTTTCATCTAATTTCAAATGCTGTAGCATCAGGTTATTCGGATATATATTTAATCACTAGCCCAGAAAATCAAGCTTTTCAGGAATACATCGGAAAAGATAAATCTCATAACACATATGCTGGAGCTCAAGTTCATTTTGTAATCCAAGACACCCCTGAAGATAGGGTTAAACCCCTAGGCACCGCTGACGCAGTAGAACAGGCTCTAAATCAATATCCGGAATTACAAAATCAAACCTTTACTATTTGCAATGGAGATAATTTGTATTCATGCGATGCTTTTAAGCAACTTCGTAAAGATCGAAAAACCCCTAATGCGTTAATCAGCTATGCGCGATCTGCACTTAATTATTCAGACGAACGTTTGGTTAGTTTCGCTGTTATGGATATTGATTCTAAAGGTTATTTAAAAGCTCTTGTTGAAAAACCAAACCCAGAAACTATTGAAAAATATAGAGATCACACCGGAGAGATTCGGGTAAGTATGAATATTTTCAGTTTTTTTGGTAAGCAACTTTATCCTTACTTAAAAAATTGTCCTATTCATCCTGAGAGAAATGAAAAGGAACTACCAGAAGCAATTAGGTTATTAAATGAAAAGGAACCCAATCAAATTGAGTGCTTTGGAGTAAATGAGAATATTTTGGATTTAACCTCTGCAGACGATATAGCCAGTTTTGATCAGCTTTAATAAACCAAATATTTCTCTTTTCACCTAACAAAGCAATTTTAATATAATGATATTTAAAAGGTTTAATTTTAAAGAACTCTTATGTTAAGAATTCACTTTCTACTAATAGTCCATTTTGTTTTCTTTCAATGTGATAAACCAGTTACAGTTTTAGATAAGTCTCTTAAAAATCCTAATCCACAAATTCAAAATATATTAGCAAATAAAAATAAACATGAGATTCAAATCCTTTTAAGTGAAATTAAAAGAAAACACTCAGGGGAAGTTTTATTTAAAGAAAGTACATACCAACTTGATGAAGAACGATATTTTTATCCAGCTAGCACCGCAAAACTTCCAATAGCCATTCTTGCCCTTCAAAAATTAAATTCACTTAAGGCTAAGGGAATTCCAATTTCTGGGGATACCCCCTTTTATATAAGTAATAAGGATAGAGAAACAATTGTAGATAGTGACTCGACACAAAAAAAGGGAGTTGTAACTGTAAATCATTTAATAAAAAAAATTTTTTTAGTTAGTGACAACGACGCTTATAATTATTTGTTTGATTTTTTAGGGACTGACTATATTAACAGGGAATTAAAAAAAAAGGGGCTAAATAAAACTCAAATCAATCATAAATTTCTCATTGGAGCCGATAATAAAAATACTTGGGAGTACACCTTTTTAGGAGATAATAAAAAAATAATTTATTATCAACCTTCTATAAAAGCAGAATTTGAATTACCACCCCAAAAATTAAAAGGGGTTCTAAAAGGTATAGGATATATGGAATTAGAAAATATCATTTATGAACCAATGAATTTTGAAAAGAAAAATAGAATTTCAATACGCAATCTTGAAGGTATTTTGAAACGGGTTATTTTTCCTGAAGCTTTTCAAAAAAAACAACGTTTCAATTTGAAAACTGAGGATTACAATTTTCTGAAATATTGGATGAGCAGAACCACACTAGAAAGCAATTATCCAGATTACAATAGTGAAAATTATTGGGATAGTTATGGAAAATTTTTTATTTACGGAGATAAAAAAAATGTAATGACTCCAGAAATTAGAATTTATAATAAAGTTGGCTATGCTTATGGGACTATAACAGATGTTGCTTACATAAAAGATAAAAAAAATGAGATTGAATTCTTTTTAACAGCAACTATTCTAGTTAATGAAAACAAGATTTTCAATGATGATATTTATGAATCAGATCAGATTGGAATTCCTTTTTTAGCAGCTTTAGGAAGGGCAGTATTAGAGGAGCTTAAAAAGGATAAATTACTTTTTCATTAATCCCAGTTCAATCAAACGCTGATGCAAAAAATCTCCAGCAAGAATATCTTCAAATTTTTTTGGATGATTTTCATCTATGGTGTGAGGAATACAATTAAGAGGCATTTCAGGGATAGGATGCATAAAAAACGGCAAAGAATATCTAGAATTAACCCAAGTTTCTTTTGGAGGGTTTACCACTCGATGAATAGTAGAAGGCAATAGATTATTTGTCAAGCGCGAAAGCATATCACCGATATTAATCATCAGTTCATTAGGCTTTGCGACAGCGTCAATCCATTTATTTTTCCGATTCAAAACTTGTAAACCTCCTCCTTGAGCCCCCATCAATAGTGTTATTAGATTAATATCTCCGTGAGCTGCAGCGCGCTCAGCTTTTTTTGGAGCCTTAGTTATAGGCGGATAGTGAATAGCTCTAAGGATAGAATTACCTCCATCAATAAACTTATCAAAATAGAATTCATCTAATTTTAGGTAAAGTGCTAAAGCTTGAAGTATATATTTTGCTGTTTTTTCAAGTTTAAGAAAAACTAAGTTTCCTACTTTATTAAAGTTATCAAGTTCTTTTACTGATATATTTTCAGGATATTTCCCTTTTAGATAAGGTTTAGATTTTAAATCTTGGCCAAAATGCCAAAATTCCTTTAAATCTCCGACTGATCTTCCAGCAGCGTGTTCTTTTCCAAAACCTGTATAACCCCTTTGGCCTCCTCCTCCTTTAATTTCATAATTGAATTTAATTTCATTTGAAAGTTCAAAAAAAGATTGAATTTCTTTATAAAGTAAGTCTTGAAGTTTATCATCTAGAAAATGGCCTCTTAAAGCCAGAAAACCAATTTCCTGAAATGCTTCTCCTATTTTATTAACAAAAGACTCTTTTTGTTTCTGATTGCCAGAAAGAAATTCATTTAAATCTGCTTTAGGGATTTGTTGCATAGTGAAAAAAAAGCGGATCCATCGATCCGCTTTGTATATAGATAAGGAAAGCTACAGCACCACAGTTGTGGGTATCTGCTGTCTCGAATCCCTTAAATGGTTATAATAAAACATAGACACCTCCTTTCATATTTAGTTAAACTTTACTGTTGTCACAGCACGAACTATCACTCAAATATAACTACAGGCTGAGTTGTTATCAAATTATTTCACAATTTTTTTGAGGGTCAATCCTTGAACTAAAATGGTAAATAAAACTACACCGTATGTGAGGATTAAAATCAAATCTTTTCCTTGACCTATAGAGTCAGGTAGGTTTAGTGCTAATGCAATACTTAGGCCACCACGAAGCCCTCCCCAGGTTATTATAAGTGCAGTATTTTTTTCAAAACTCTTTTTTATTGATAATATTTTAATAGGTAAAAAGACACCAATGCCTCTTGAAACTACTACCACGATAATTATAATGATTACTATTAACAGATAAGAAATATCAAAGTTCTGCAGAATAGGAATAATTTCAAGACCAATCAGAATGAAAAGTATTGCATTTAGTGTTTCATCGAGCAAGTGCCAAAATTTATAAACATAATCACCCATAACTTTCTGAATTCCTTCAACTTTATCATCCCCATCAATATTTTGATTTAAGAATAGACCCATAACCACAACACCTAGTACAGCTGAGAAATGGAAAATGTGAGAAATAACTGGAACTAGAAGTACAAGAGAAAGGGTAATTAAAACTTCTAATTCGACATGCTCGTTTTCAATATATTTTACAAGCTTCATTCCTAAAAACCCCATTACAGCGCCTAAGACAATTCCGCCAATCACCTCAGTAGCAAATAACGCACCTACACTTTGAATGGTTACATTATCAATTCCTTCCGCTTTTATACTTAAAAGTGTTAAGAAAACGACTACACCAATACCATCATTAAATAATGATTCTCCTGCAATCCGTGTTTCTGTGACAGAAGAAAGATTCATTTTTTTTACCATAGCTAAAACTGCTATAGGATCTGTTGGGGCAACAAGCGATCCAAAAAGCAAACAGTCCACATAGCTTAAACCCAATTCAGAAAGACCTAAAAAAGGTTGTTCAATTAGCCAAAAGAGTCCTGTACCAACAACAAATGTTGAAAAAATTACTCCAAAACTTGCTAGCAAAAGGATGGTTACTTTATCTTTTAAAAGTTCGTGAACATTAACACTTATTGCTCCTGCGAAAAGCAAGAAAGGAAGCATAACATCAATCAATAAAACACTAAAATCAAATTCTTCTGTTAATGATGTGGCATATTTCAAAAAGTCAGGTGAAATTTGACCTGCAAGTAATACTCCAGCAGATAAAAATATAGCTAGAACCATTAATCCGATTGTTTGAGGGAGTTTTAATAAACGAAGGTTTATAATTGAAAATAATGATGCGAGAAGTAATAACAGTGTTGCAAGTTCAAGAAAATTCATTTTATGTAGTTTTCTTAAAGTTAAAAAAATTAACGTTTTAAATATAGTTTTGAAATATATTTTCCAATAAGATCAAATTCTAAGTTTACGATTTTACCCACCTCAAGCTCTTTAAAACTTGTGTTTTCATAAGTATATGGTATGATAGCTACAGAAAAAGTATTTTCCTTAGAATCAATTACCGTTAGGCTAACTCCATTGACTGTGATCGACCCTTTTTCTATTGTGATATTTTCAGGAATACTATCGTATTCGAAGGTATATTTCCAACTTCCATCTGAAGCTTCAGCAGCAATGCATTTTGCTGTTTGGTCTACATGTCCCTGAACAATGTGACCATCAAGCCTACTTCCAAGCTGCATTGCTCTTTCAATATTTACCAAATCTCCTATTTTAAGAAGGCCTAAATTAGTTTTGTTTAAAGTTTCACCTATGGCTGTTACAGTATAAATTTTTTCATTGCATTTTACTACTGTTAAGCAAACTCCGTTGTGTGCAACACTCTGATCAACCTTTAATTCTCCAGCTAGCTCAGTTTCTAATTCTATCTGTAAATTTTCTCCCTCTTTTTTCAAAGCATTTACCTTTGCAAATGCTTCTATAATTCCCGTAAACATGCGCCTATAATTAATTACATTTGTTCCAAAAATAATACAAAAGTTGCTTTGGTGTTAAAATCAAATAAAATAAGAGTCGGAATTTCAGTTGGAGACCCAAATGGTATTGGCTTTGAGATTATATTAAAAACTTTTCAGGATAAAAAAATCTATGATTTTTTTATCCCAATTGTTTTTGCTCACCCAAAGAATTTTATTGAAGAACAAAAAAAGCTTGGGATACTCACAAATGTGTGTTCTCTTACAAATCTAAAGAAGCCAAATGATGGACATTTGAATATTGTATCAACATGGGACAAGCCTTTTTCAATTTCGCATGGTATAGAAAGCTCCAAAGCAGGATCTTTTGCTATAAGTTCATTAAAAGCAGCAACTCTAGCTTTAAAAAAAGGTTTAGTGGATGTTCTTGTAACAGCACCAATTCACAAAAAAAATATTCAATCAAAAGATTTTAAATTCCCAGGACATACAGATTACCTCAATCAAGAATTTCAAGGCGAAAGCTTAATGTTTATGATTACAGATAAGCTTAAAGTAGCATTGGCAAGCGATCATATACCTCTACGTGATATAACATCCTATCTCACTGCGGAGAGGATAGAAAACAAAATCTTGCTGTTAGAAAAGAGCCTAAAAAAAGATTTTGGTATATCAAAACCTAAAATTGCAGTCTTGGGGATTAATCCTCATTCTGGGGATCATGGAGTGATTGGGAAAGAGGATGAAGTTCTAATTAGTCCATTAATAAAAAAACTTTTTGAGAGGGGAAAAATGGTTTTTGGACCTTATGCAGCTGACGGATTTTTTGGCAATAGATCATATCAAAAATTTGATGCTGTTTTAGCAATGTATCATGATCAAGGATTGATCCCTTTCAAAACAATTTCTTTTGGGGAAGGGGTTAACTTTACTGCTGGCTTAGAACATATTAGAACCTCACCAGATCACGGGACTGCTATGGATATTGCTGGAAAAGGAAAAGCTAATCCAAATTCTTTTTATAATGCCATCAATCAAGCACGCCTAATTTTTTTGAAACGAAGAGAATTTAAAAAGCTGAAACAATGATCAGTTTTTATTCTTAAAAAGCACAACAAAAAAGCTACCTAAGAGCGAGTGAATTAAACTTGATAGAGCTGCTGGAATAGCAACTAGTGGGCTGCTAAAGTTTTCTCTTGCTAAAACAACACCCAATCCTGAATTTTGCATCCCCACTTCTATTGAAATCGTCTTAGCTATTTTCCAGTTTTTGAATAAAATAAAACTAATTAAAAACCCTATAATAAAACCCAAGAAATGTAAACTCATAAGTGCAAGAAGTAAACTGAACCCGGAATCTAAAATGACCTCCTTTCCTTGACCCACAATACTTCCCACAATTAAAGAAATTAAAAGTACGGCAAAAGGAGGTGCAAACGGGATAATTTTAGAGACAATTTTTGGCACATATTGATTTAAAAGCACCCCTAATGAAACAGGTAAAAAGACTACTTTTAAAGTGCTATAAAATAATCCAGCAGTTGGTACTTCTAAATAACTTCCCGAAAGCTGCAAAGTCAAAAATGGAGTCATTATAATAGCAGCTATGGTAGAACAAGCAGTCATACTTACCGATAATGCAACCTCTGCTTTAGCTAGATAGGCAATGACATTAGAAGCTGTACCTCCTGGACAAGAAGCAACTAAAATCATTCCCACAGCAAAAAGAGGAGGTAATTGAAATAGTTGGGCAAGTCCCCAACCTAAAATAGGCATCACTATAAACTGTAGACCGAGTCCAACTAGAACCCATTTAGGGTAACGCATTACTTGGACAAAATCAGAAGCTCTAAGGGTGAGTCCCATTCCAAGCATTATACCTCCTAAGCCTATTGTGATTAGAGAGCCATTAAACCAAGTAATTGAAGGAGGATAAATTAAGCCACCAATTGCAAAGACAGAAACAATCAGCGGGAAAGCTTCTGTAAAACGCTGAGCCATATAAAATTTTTGAATGGAAAGTTAACAAATCTATCAAAATAGGTTAAAATTTTTAAATTAGTATTGGGAATGTTATTTTTACTTTAATATAATTAAAATTTAATACTATGAATGCTCATACAAAACAAACACAATCACAAATGAACCCTGATTCTTGCTTATTAGAATTAAAAAACGGGAATCACCGATTTGTTGAAAAGGAACCAATCAATCGAGATCTAATGCAACAAGTCGAACAAACTAGTAACGGCCAATTTCCTTTTGCTACTATTTTAAGTTGTATTGATTCGCGAGTTTCTTCAGAATTGATATTTGATCAAGGAATTGGAGACATTTTTAGCGTCCGTATAGCTGGGAATTTTGCAAATGAAGATATTTTGGGAAGCATGGAGTTTGCTTGTAAACTCGCAGGCACTAAGCTAATTGTTGTTCTTGGTCATACTGCTTGTGGAGCTGTGAAAGGCGCCTGTGATCATGCCCGTTTAGGAAATCTAACTACACTAATTAATAAAATTGAACCTGCTGTAGAGGCTGTTATTGAGCCTATAGACGAGAATCTCAGAAATTCTTCAAATATTGATTTTGTTAATACAGTTGCGGAAAAAAACGTAGAAATGACAATTGCTAAAATTCGCATAGACAGTCCAGTTTTAGCAGAAATGGAAAAGCAGGGTGAAATTAAAATCATTGGGGGGATGTACGATATAAATACAGGGAAAGTGAAATTCCAATAAAAAAGAACCCCTTTTTTTCAAATAACAGATACTCTATAAATTTCTCTAATGTATTTACGTTCTTTAACAATTCTTTTATTTCTTGTTATTTCTTGCCAAAAGAATTCCCAAGTAGTCAATTACCCTTCGACAAAAAAAATTGCAACAGTAGATACATATTTTAATTCACAAGTCATTGATAATTATCGTTGGCTTGAATACGATAATGCTGAAGACACAAAAAACTGGGTTGACAAACAAAACGAAACTACCTTTTCTTACTTAAAAAATATACCCTTCAGAGGGCAAATAAAAAATAGATTAGAAGAATTGTGGGACTATGAAAGGGTAACGGCACCTTTTAAAGAAGGTAACTATACTTACTATTATAAAAATACTGGTTTGCAAAACCAATATGTCATTTATCGTAAAAAAGAAGGTTTTGAAGCTGAAATATTTTTAGATCCAAATACATTTTCTGAAGATGGGACAACCTCTTTGTCAGGTTTGAGCTTTTCTAAAAATGGACAAATTGTTGCCTACTCTATAAGCGAGGGGGGTAGTGATTGGAGAAAAATAATTGTAATGGATGCAGCGGATAAAAAAATTATTGAAGATACTCTGGTAGATATTAAATTTAGTGGCATTCAATGGAAATTAAATGAAGGCTTTTTTTATTCTAGTTATGACAAACCCGATGGGAGTGAACTAAGCCAAATGACAGATCAGCACAAGTTATATTATCATAAAATAGGGACATCACAATCAGAAGATGTTTTGATTTATGGTGGGAGTTTAGATCAAAAGCATCGATATGTGGGGGGTTCAGTTACTGATGACGGGAATTATCTTTTTATCTCAGCTTCTAAAACTACATCGGGGAATATTAGCTATTTGAAAGACTTGAGTCGTTCTAATAGCCCTTTGCTAAGGGTTGATAATAATTACAATACTGATAGCTATTTACTAGATGCTAATGGGGACAAGCTATATATTGTTACTAACAGTAATGCTCCCAATCAAAAGGTGATAACTGTTAATGCAAAAGATCCACAAGAAAAAAACTGGAAAGATTTTATTTTAGAAACTGAACACGTTCTTTCTCCTACTACTGGAGGAGGTTATTTCTTTGCTCGTTACATAGAAAATGTAATCACCAAAGTTTATCAGTATGATACAGAAGGAAATAATATGGGAGAAATAGAACTTCCAGGAATTGGAACAGCTGGAGGGTGGAATGGAAAATTTAAAGACAAAACTTTGTACTATAGTTTTACAAACTACCATTCTCCAGGGATAATCTACTCATATGACCCGAAAACAAAAAAATCAGAGGAATTTTGGAAACCAGATATAAATTTTGATTCTCATGAATATGTTTCTGAACAAATTTTCTATACCTCTATAGATGGTACAAAAATACCAATGATTATTACACGAAAAAAAGATGTTGAGTATAATGGGAAAAACCCAACAATACTATATGGCTATGGTGGATTTAATATTAGTTTACGTCCCTCTTTCAGTATTGCTAATGCTGTTTGGATGGAACAAGGAGGAGTTTATGCAGTTCCAAATTTAAGAGGGGGTGGTGAATATGGAAAAGATTGGCATAAAGCGGGGACTAAACAACAAAAACAGAATGTTTTTGACGATTTTATTGCAGCTGCTGAATATTTGATCGAAAAAAACATCACTAGTCCAGACTATTTAGCTATTCGTGGAGGGTCTAATGGAGGCTTACTAGTTGGGGCTACGATGACTCAAAGGCCTGAATTAATGAAAGTTGCTCTTCCAGCAGTAGGGGTATTGGATATGTTAAGATATCATAAGTTTACTGCTGGCGCAGGTTGGGCCTATGATTATGGAACATCGGAAGACTCTAAAGAAATGTTTGAATACCTTAAGGGATATTCTCCGGTTCATAACGTAACAAATGGGACGAATTATCCTGCAACTTTAATTACAACAGCAGATCATGACGATCGAGTAGTACCAGCACATTCATTCAAGTTTGCTGCTGAACTACAAGAAAAACAAAATGGTGAAAATCCTGTATTGATCCGTGTAGAAACTAAAGCGGGCCATGGTTCTGGCACTCCAGTTTCAAAAAGAATTGAACAATATTCTGACATCTTTGGATTTACTCTTTTTAATATGGGGTTTAAAATTCTTCCTGAGGAGGTAAATAATAAAATAAAGGGATAACAAAAAATGATTCGTAAGGCTAGAGCATCTGATGCTAGATCAATCGCTTCAATTTACAATCAATATATTTTAAATTCTACTGTTACTTTTGAAGAAAAGAAAGTTGATTCTAAAACTATTGTTAATCGTATACGAACCAATAAAAAACTTAAATGGTGGATTTTTGAAAGGGATGATATTTTGATGGGGTATGCTTATTCAACAAAATGGAAAACTAGATCTGCCTATAGATTTACTGTAGAAAGCAGTGTATATGTTGCTCAAAAATATCAACACAAAGGAATTGGTAAAGCCCTATATATTAATCTAATAAAATCACTAAAAGATGATGGCTTTAGAAGAATATTAGCTGGAATTTCTTTACCAAATAACAATAGCGTTATTTTTCATGAAAAGTTGGGTTTTAAAAAGGTAGGACAACTTGAAGCTGTAGGATACAAATTTAATAGATGGATAGATGTAGGTTATTGGGAATTGAAAATTTAATTTTTTTTATTTGTTGATATTAAAATCTTCCATAAACTTAGTAGTATAATTCCCAGAAACATAATTAGGATCACTCATTAATTTTAGATGAAAAGGAATTGTTGTTTTAATCCCCTCAACAATAAACTCTTCTAATGCACGCTTCATCTTGCTAATTGCTCCTTCTCGAGTTTGAGCAGTGGTAATAAGCTTAGCTATCATAGAATCGTAATGTGATGGGATAATATAACCACTATATACGTGAGTATCAATCCTTACACCATGTCCTCCAGGTAGATGAAGATTTGAAATTAATCCTGGGCTAGGGCGAAAATCATTTTCTGGATCTTCAGCATTAATCCTACATTCAATAGAATATAGCTTCGGGAAATAGTTTTTCCCTGAAATTTTTTCTCCTGCGGCGACTTTAATTTGCTCACATATTAAATCAAAATCAATGACCTGTTCTGTAATGGGATGTTCAACCTGAATTCGAGTATTCATTTCCATGAAATAAAAGTTACGATGCTTGTCAACCAAAAACTCAATAGTTCCTGCACCTTCATATTTTATATATTCGGCAGCTTTCACTGCGGCATTTCCCATTTTTTCTCTAAGGGCATCTGTCATAAATGGCGAGGGAGTTTCCTCTGTAAGCTTTTGATGTCTTCTCTGAATGGAGCAATCACGTTCAGACAAATGGCAAGCTTTTCCTCTTGAATCACCCACAATTTGGATTTCAATATGCCGAGGTTCTTCAATTAATTTTTCCATGTACATTCCGTCATTTCCAAAAGCTGCTTTGGCCTCTTGCCGAGCACTTTCCCATGCTTTTTCAAGATCTTCTTCTTTCCAAACAGCACGCATTCCCTTTCCGCCCCCTCCGGCTGTTGCTTTTAGCATAACAGGATAGGCAAATTTTTTAGCAATTTTCTTAGCTTCATTTAATGATTCTAATAATCCCTCTGAACCTGGTATTGTTGGCACACCTGCTGCTTTCATAGTTGCTTTTGCAGAAGCTTTATCTCCCATTTGATCAATCATTGAAGATGATGCCCCGATAAATTTAATCTCATGTTCATCACATATCTTAGAAAACTTTGAATTTTCAGATAGAAAACCATATCCAGGATGAATAGCATCTGCGTTAGTTATTTCAGCTGCAGCAATTATATTTGATGTTTTTAAATAAGATTCATTACTTGGTGCGGGACCAATGCAAACTGCCTCATCAGCAAATCGAACATGTAGACTGTCTGCATCAACCTTTGAGTAAACAGCAACTGTTTTAATGCCCATTTCTTTACAAGTACGAATAATTCGCATGGCAATTTCACCGCGATTTGCAATTAATATTTTATTGAACATAATAAAATGTTATGACGGATTAATCAAAAATAGAGGTTGATCGAACTCAACTGGGGTGGCATCGTCAATTAAAATTTTAACAATTGTACCACTAACTTCAGATTCAATTTCATTAAAAAGCTTCATTGCTTCGATGACACATAAGACACCACCTTCTTTTATTGTATCTCCAACCTCTACAAATGCAGGTTTATCTGGAGCAGCTTTTCTATAAAAAGTTCCAATAATTGGAGATTTAATAGTTATAAACTTGTCGTCTTCTTCAGTTTTTTCTTCATTTTTAGTCGGCTCCTGCTGAGTTATGGGAGTTGTTTGGACTGGAATTTGACTAACAATTGGAGTAGGAACGGTTTGTATTTGCTGAACTAAACCTCCAGACTCAATCTGACTGGGAGAAGACCCTGTTTTGATTGTAATTTTTACATCCTCCATCTCAAGCCTGACTTCTTGAGCACCAGATTTTGCAACAAATTTTATAAGATTTTGAATTTCTTTAATTTTCATATATAGTTAATTTTTGATTCAGTATGCCCATGTAAGATGTGCAGCACCCCAAGTAAATCCAGCACCAAAAGCTGTAAATACAAGCTTATCACCTTTAGTAAATTTAGTTTCATAGTCATTTAGTAATAGTGGTAACGTAGCTGCTGTAGTATTCCCATAATGTTCGATGTTTACTAGAACCTTCTCTTTGCTAAGGGCTAAACGTTTTGTTGTAGCATCAATAATTCTTTTATTTGCTTGATGAGGAATTAGGAAATCTAAGCTTTGTTCATCTAACCCATTTCTTTTCAAGATCTCTTCTGTTACATTAGACATTTCTGCGACTGCATATTTAAACACAGTTTTTCCATCTTGATATATGTTATGCCACCCGTTTTCTAATGTTTCTTGACTAGTTGGGAACAATGACCCTCCAGCTTTTATTCTAAGCGACATGCGATCAGTTCCATTACTTCTGTAATATTCATCCTCCCATCCATATCCACTTGAACTGGGCTCAAACAATACAGCTCCCCCACCATCTCCAAAGATAATACAGGTGCTACGATCAGTGTAATCTACAATAGAAGACATTTTATCTGCCCCAATTAATAACACTTTTTTGTATCGTCCAGAACTTATATATGCTGCAGCTGTACTCATTCCATATAAAAACCCCGAACAAGCTGCATTTAAGTCATATGCAAAGGCATTTACTGCTCCAATACAAGAAGTTACATAAGCAGCTGTTGCAGCTACATGAATATCTGGTGTAATGGTTGCAACAATGACAAGATCTATTGTCTTTGGATCTAGTTTTTTCTTTGAAATAAGATCTTGGGCAGCTTTAATTGCAAGGAAGGAAGTTGCTTTGCTATTATCCGAGAGGATTCTTCGTTCTTTAATACCAGTTCGGCTTTGTATCCATTCATCGCTAGTGTCAACCATTTGCTCTAATTTTTGGTTAGATAAAATCGTATCTGGTATATATCCTCCCAAAGCTGTGATTGCTGCTTTGAGAACTTTTTTTTTCTCTAGTTCCATCTAAATCCTAGCTTTGATAGTATAATTATAAGTGAAGATAGTAGTTTTTTAATGCAAATAAAATTATTATAATAAAAAAGCCCTTCTATAAAATAAGAGGGCTTATTTGTAATTAATTATATGATTAACTATCTGCAGTTTCGATTGCATCCACAAGGACTTTACCTCTGTAGTAAAGCTTTCCTTCATGCCAATGAGCACGATGATATAAGTGAGACTCTCCAGTTTTAGAACAGATAGAAATCTGTTGATCGACAGCTTTATAGTGCGTTCGTCTTTTGTTTCTTCTTGTTTTAGAGATTTTTCTTTTAGGATGTGCCATAATTTATTTTATTAATCTTTATAAAAGATCTTTCAATTTATTCCAACGGGGATCTTTCTTCCCATTAAGTTTATTTTCTTTTGGTTCTAACTCTTTGAGTTTTGTGAGGATTTCACTTTTTAATGTTCCATCTTCTATTCCAGGATGAACACGTTTTAATGGAAGTGAAAGTACCACTATTTCATAAAAATTTTGAGCGACATTAATTTGATAACTTCCATCAGGTATGACCAGTATTTCATCAGAATTATTTTCTGAAGGAATCCCAAATTTTACAATTAGGTCAAATTCGGTTTTAACATTATGTTCAAAAGATTCAGTTGATACATCACATACAAGATCAACACTCCCCAAAACATCAAAATGCAATTCTAAAAAAGTTGGTTTTTTATTTAAAACTAATTTGCCTTCAAGTGAAGCGTCATTGAAATCTGTAAACTCAAAATGATTAAAGAACGTATTGTCAATTTTAAAAGAAAATTCGTGTTTTCCGTCTTTAAGCCCCACAAAAGGGATTGTAAATTCTTTAAACACATCCAAAACTTTACAATTGAGCGGCAAATTTATAAAAAATTTTTGAAGTATCGAGCCAAAATATTTTGCTCCAGTTATTTGACTTATTAAACCAAACTATTTTCAATTAGGTACTCTGCAATTTGAATTGTGTTGGTAGCAGCTCCTTTTCTCAAATTATCAGAGACAATCCATAAATTTAAACCATTTTTGATGGATTTATCTCTTCGGATACGACCTACAAAAACAGAGTCCTTTCCCTTTGCTTCTATTGGCATTGGATAAATATTTTCTTTTGGATTATCCTGAACTTCAACTCCACGGGTTTGTTCTAAAATCGAACGAATTTCATTTACTTCAAATGAAGTTTCAAATTCTAAATTCACTGATTCGCTGTGTCCACCTACAACTGGAATCCGAATTGCTGTAGCAGTAATACCAATAGATGAGTCATTGAAAATTTTATGAGTTTCATTTACAAGCTTCATCTCCTCTTTTGTGTAATCATTCTCCATAAAAACATCACATTGAGGAAGCGCATTTTCATAAATGGGGTGTGGATATGCCATATCACCTACCTTACCATTTGCCTCATTGCTTAATTGTTCAACGGCTTTTACTCCAGTTCCTGTGATGGACTGGTAGGTTGATATTACTATCCGTTTGATATTAAAAGCCTTGTGTAGTGGTGCTAAAGCCATAACCATTTGAATAGTTGAACAGTTAGGATTTGCAATGATTTTATCTTTTTTTGTTAATAAATCCGCATTAATTTCCGGAACAACAAGTTTTTTGTTTGAATCCATACGCCAAGCAGAAGAATTATCAATCACTGTTGTTCCGGCTGCTGCAAATTTCGGAGCCCATTCCAAAGAAGTTTCTCCGCCCGCTGAGAAAAGAGCGATATTAGGATGAGCATTTACTGCCTCTTCTAACCCGATTACACTATGAGGTTTTCCGCGATAGGCAATTTTTTTTCCAACAGAACGTGATGAGGCAACTAAAAGAATTTTATCAATAGGGAGTTTTCGCTCTTCTAATACTCTGAGCATAACCCTTCCTACCATTCCTGTTGCTCCTACTATGGCTACTTTCATTATGAAAATTTTTATCAAAAGTATTACTTAATATATTAGAAGCAAACCCTTTCTAAATAAAAGTCAAAAAATAACAGTTTGTTGTATTCATAACAATCGATATTGTTATGAATGAAAAATACGCTTAACTCTGGGCCCTACTCCAGACAAAATTTCATAGCTTATTGTTCCTCCAGATGCTGCAAATTCAGATGCACTGTGTTGGAAACCAAAAATAATTACCGTGTCCTCTTCTTTACAAGGAATATCGGTAACATCAATCATTATCATATCCATACAAACATTTCCAACAATAAATGCTTTTTTACCATTAACTAGGACTTTAGCCATTTCATGCCCAAAATGCCTACCAATTCCATCTGCATGGCCAATTGGTAAAGTAGCTATCATACTATCTTTAGATGCTCTCCAACCAAGGTCGTAGCCTACATATTCTCCTTTTTTTACTTTATGTATTTGACTAATTGAAGAATTAAGGCTGACTAAGGGTTTTAGCTTTCGGTCCAAATCAGGATGATTTGAAAAACCATGAAGTGCAATTCCACATCTAACAGCATCAAATTGATACTCATTATTTTTAAAAACACCTGAGCTATTAAGAACATGAAATTTTGGATTAGTGTAAGTATTATCTTCGTGCTTTTTTTTCAATTTTAAAAACGCATCAATTTGTTTTTTGTTATTTATGTCTTTTTCAATTGATTCTGAGTTTGCAAGATGAGAATAAACACTTTTTAAGTCAAACTGTTTGTTTTTAAATTGTTCCAAAATCCAAGTAACCTCATTAGGATTAAAGCCAACACGATTTAAGCCAGTATTATATTTGATATGAACAGGGTATGACTTTTTATTCTTTTGCTTAAGCAGCTGGTGGAATTTTCTTAATAATGAGGCACTATATAAACTGGGTTCTAAGTTATAATCAATAATCGTTTCTAAACCGTCTATTTGAGGGTAAAAAACAAGTATAGGTAAATTAATTCCCTCTTGACGAAGTATTCTTCCCTCCTCTGCATATGCCACTGCTAAATAATCAACATCTAATTTTTCTAAATATTTGGCAATTCTTATCATATCACTACCATATGCCCAAGCTTTGACAACAGCGAAGATCATTGTATTTGACCTTAATTGATTTCGAATTACTTTAAGATTGTAATCTAGATTTTTTAGATAAATGTTAAGTTTATTCAAGGACTATGAATCTTTTTTATTTTTTTTATGATAAGCATTGAAGAATGCTTCCCTTGATAAAGGTTCATAACTATCTTTTTCGCCCAAGTGAACAATAGATTCATCAGAAGAAATTCGATAACTGTAATTAGCCAAATTACCAGTTTGAGTGCAAATCGCATGAACTTTAGTAACGTGCTCAGCCGTTGCCATTAGTCCAGGCATTGGTCCAAATGGATTTCCTTTATAGTCCATATCTAAGCCAGCTACAATTACCCGAATACCACTGTTAGCTAAATCATTACAAACTTGAATAATTTCGTCATCAAAAAATTGAGCTTCATCTATACCGACTACATCACAGCCATCTGCTAAAATTCTAATATTTGCTGCTGCAGGGACAGATGTTGAATGAATTTGATTTTGATCGTGCGATGTAATCATTTCAGTGTCATAACGAGAATCCAAGGTTGGCTTAAAAATTTCAATTTTTTGTTTTGCAAATTGAGAACGCCTAAGTCTGCGAATTAATTCTTCTGTTTTACCAGAAAACATAGAACCACAGATCACCTCTATCCAACCAAATTGTTCCTTAGCGTTTAAAGAATTTTCTAAAAACATTTTGTAATTTTCTACTGTAATATTTGAGAACTTCTTAACCTCTAAAAACAAAGGTATTAAAAACGATGACAGAAAAAATAAAAATAGCATTACTTAAATGGGCTAAAAAAGTTATGGATCATCAAGAGCAGTGGGATGATGAAAAAACACATCTTGAAATTCAAAAACTATATGAACTCTCTGTTGTTCAAAAAATGTTTTTAGATCATGAGATACTTGATAAAAACCTTTGGAAAAAACAACAGGCCGAGCTTAAAGACGTACTTGATTCTCTTACTGGAGATGAAGAAAAGGATATTTCAAAAGATGAAGATTTGGAAGTCGCTCCCATGATGGAAACGATTAAAAATATGGTTACTGAAATGCCTGAACCTCATGCTTATGAAAAGCTTTTTGAAACTTTTGAAGAGATACCATCTTTTGAACCTAAAAATAAAGATAGTTTAGCAAAAGATTCCAAATCGGATATAGAAACTGTACCAGAAGTTAAAAACATTAACGATCATTTTGCCAAAAATTTAAGTATTGACCTTAATGACAGACTTGCTTTTATCAAAAATCTTTTTGATGGGGATACAAACACATATGATAAAGTGCTTTCCCAGATAGTTACATTTGAATCTTGGGCAGAAGTCTCAACTTTTCTAGAAACTCAAGTAAAAATTGAGTATAATGATTGGAATGATAAGGAAGAAATAGCAAAACGTTTTTCAACTATTTTAAAAAAACACTTTGACTTTTAGCAAATTTTTATAATTAACCTAAATCCACGACTTTGATATATTTAATACCAACACCTATTGGTAATCTAGAAGATATTACACTTAGGGCATTAAGAATTTTGAAAGAGGTAGATTTAATTTTAGTCGAAGATACTCGTGTAAGTATTAAATTATTGAAGCATTATGACATTACTACTCCTTATGATAGTTTTCATATGCACAATGAGCATCAAAAAGTATCTAAAATTATTAAACAAATTAAAGTAGGATTAACAGTTGCTTTAATTTCAGATGCAGGAACACCGGGAATCTCAGACCCCGGGTTTTTATTGGTTAGAACTGCTTTAGAGGCAAAACTTGAAGTTCAATGTTTACCTGGACCAACAGCTCTTATTCCTGCATTAGTTCAAAGTGGAATACCCACTGATCGTTTTGTTTTCGAAGGCTTTTTACCGCCTAAGAAAGGTAGAAAAAGTCGCTTAGAATCGATGGCTTTAGAGACAAAAACACTTGTTTTTTACGAATCCCCTCATAAATTAATTAAGTTGTTAGACGAGATGATCCCGATATTCGGAGGAGACAGAAACATAGCTATCGCAAGGGAAATATCAAAACTTTATGAAAGTACTTTTAGAGGAAGTTTGAAAGCAGCAAAATTTTCTTTTCAAGAAAACAGTCCAAAAGGAGAGTTTGTAATTGTAGTTGAAGGACTTAAAAAATAGATAGATGAGGTGGAAAAAAATCCCGGGACCTTTAAAGAGTGATGTTGAAGAGCTATCTGAGATTCTTGCCATCCCCATGACTGTTGCAACATTACTATTGCAAAGGGGAATTGAAGATTTTGATAGCGCAAAGGATTTTTTTAGACCTAAGTGGTCAAATTTACATGATCCTTTTTTGATGCAAGACATGAAAGCTGCTGTTTTAAGGATTCAAAGCGCTATAGAGAACGGTGAGAGGGTCATGGTATATGGTGATTATGATGTTGATGGGACTTCTTCAGTAGCGCTTGTGAGTTTATATCTCAAGGGTAAAATAGCAGAATTATTACCATACATTCCAGATAGATATTCTGAAGGGTATGGTGTCTCTGAAAAAGGAATTGAAAAGGCTAAAGCTGAAGGGATAAGCTTAATTATCTCATTGGATTGTGGTATTAAGGCAATTGAACAAGTTAATTATGCAAAAGAAATGGGAATTGATTTTATTATTTGTGATCATCATTTACCTGATAATAAAATTCCCAAAGCAGTTGCTGTTTTAGACCCTAAAAGGGAAGATTGTTCTTATCCATTTAAGGAACTGTGTGGTTGTGGTATTGGATTCAAATTAATACAAGCCCTACAAATGCATTTAGGCCTCCCTGATTCAGAACTAAGTTCTTATCTAGATCTTGTTGCTATAGCTATCGCTGCAGACATTGTACCCATGACTGGAGAAAACAGAATTCTAACTTTTCTAGGGATACGCCAATTTCAAGAGCATCCTCGACCGGGGCTAAAATTTTTTTTAAAAGCCCTGAAACGCCCACTAAACGTTACAGATTTAGTTTTTGTTATTGCTCCTAGGATCAATGCAGCAGGGCGAATGGACCATGGTTTAAATGCCGTGGAACTATTAATGAATACTGATAAAGAATCAGTATTACCAATAGCAAGATCCATTGAATTTTTCAACACAGAAAGAAAGACAACAGATGAGCGTATTACCAATGAGGCACTACAGCAAATTAAATTAAATAATGAACTTAATTCTGCAAGCACTGTTGTTTATCATCCCTCCTGGCATAAAGGAGTTATTGGTATAGTCGCTTCAAGACTCATAGAACACTATTATAGGCCTACGATAGTTTTGACAAAATCAGAAGACGTAATAGCAGGATCGGTTCGCTCTGTTTCCGGGTTTGATGTTTATCAAGCCTTGGAAGCATGTAAAGACTCAATTATTCAGTTTGGTGGACATAAATATGCTGCTGGATTAACATTAAATCCTGAGCAAATAGATGAATTTAGATCTGCCTTCGAAGCTTATACAAAGGAAAGTATTCTTCCAGATCAAAGAGAACCCTCAATACCATACGATCTAGAAATATCTTTTAAAGATTTAAACTTAAAGCTATTACGCATCTTAAATCAAATGGCCCCTTTTGGCCCAAAAAATATGCGGCCTATTTTTGCAACACATCAGTGCAAAGATGCTGGCGGAAGTCGCTTAGTTGGTAGTGATAAAAAACATTTACGTTTTGATATAATTGATTCATCTGGAGATCGTTTTTCAGGTATTGGTTTTGATATGGGACAATATATAATGGAAATCAAAAAACAGAAACCTTTTTCAATCCTCTATAATATTGAAGAAAACCAATATAATGGAAATATAAGCCTTCAATTAAAAGTCAAGAATATTAAATTTTAGAAAGTAATTTTGAAGTGGACGGATCATGATTGTAAGAATTTTTCCCTTCGATTTCATCCAATATTTTGGAAGCTAATTGTTTTCCGAGCTCGACACCCCATTGATCATAACTGTATATATTCCAAATCAATCCTTGCACAAATATTTTATGTTCATATATAGCAATTAATGAACCTAATGAAGACGGCGTAAGTTTATTTATGAGTATTGTATTGGTAGGTTTATTTCCTTCAAATACTTTAAAAGGAGTAAGTTTTTCTTGTTGTTTCTTATCAATACCAC
>JBJKWV010000025.1:0-22983 GCA_045561915.1 Flavobacteriaceae bacterium | reverse complement strand
GCAATTATGCTGTCTGAAAAAACTCCCGTAGCATTTACAACAACTTTTGCATTAACATGGATTATATCTCCACTTATTGTGTCTTTTACCTTAAGTCCATTAATAATGTCACTTTCCTTTGTAAAATTTAAAACATCAGCATAGTTGACTAATGTTGCCCCTTCTTTATCAGCTGTTAACATTAAGCTAATTGCCATTCTAGCATCATCAAACTGGCCATCATGATAGATTACGCCTCCACGTAATCCTTTTTTATTTACGTTTGGAATATGATTTAGTGTTTCCTTCTTATCTAATAGTGTAGAGGGACCTAAGCCAAGTTTTCCAGCCATCATATCATATACCTTTAAACCTAAACCATAAAATGGACTACTCCACCAATCATATGAGGGAATAACAAAACTCAAATCTCGAACTAGGTGAGGTGCATTTTTTCTCATGATTCCTCTTTCTCTTAGTGCTTCCATCACTAATGAAATATCACCATTCTGTAAATATCTAACTCCACCATGTACTAGTTTTGTGCTTCTAGATGATGTCCCTTTTGCAAAGTCATTTTTTTCAAATAAAACAGTTTTGAACCCTCTATTTGCTGCATCAATCGCAATTCCTAAACCAGAAGATCCACCACCTATGATTGCTACATCCCAGTCTTGATTTTTTTTTATTTCCTCAAGATTAGAAGTTCTATTCATCTTTATTGTAATTAAGGACTTGTTTTATACGTCGTTCCCAATTATCAATAATTTTTTGATTTTCTTGATTTTTTTCAGGATTAAATTCTCTATCTATTTTCCAAATGTTTTTTATACTATCTATAGATGACCAATATCCACTTGCAAGCCCAGCAAAATAAGCAGCACCTAAAGCTGTTGTTTCTGTTATTTCTGGTCTTATAACTTTCGCATAAAGCAAGTTTGATTGAATTTGCATCAGAAGGTTATTTGTACTCCCACCTCCATCAACTTTTAGTGACTTGAAAGTAATATCTGCATCCTTTTGCATCGCAATGACTATCTCTTTAGTTCGCATTGCAATAGCCTCAAGGGTTGCTCTTGCAATATGACCTTTTTGTGTTCCCCTTGTTATACCAATAATTGAAGCTGTTGCAAGAGGATCCCAATAAGGAGCACCTAAACCAGCCATTGCAGGAATAAAAGTCACACCACCATTGTTTTCGACTGTTTCCGCCAAAGATTCTATTTCAGGTGCAGAAGAGATGATCTGTAACTGATCACGAAGCCACTGAACTGCAGCACCAGCAATAAAAACACTGCCCTCTAAAGCATAATTTACTTTTCCATTAATTTGATAACCAATAGTGGTTAACATTTTATTTTTAGATTGAACGGGTTTAGTCCCAGTATTCATGATACAAAAACATCCTGTTCCATAGGTGTTTTTTACATCTCCAGTTTCAATACACATTTGACCAAATAAAGCTGATTGTTGATCTCCTGCAATACCACAGATAGGAATTGAAAAGTTAAAATATGATTGAGATGTATTCCCTACTTTTTCTGAACATGACACAACTTTAGGTAATATTGCTTTTGGAATATCTAAAGCTTCTAACAGCTCTTGATCCCATTCTAATGTATGTATGTTAAAAAGTAAAGTCCGACTTGCATTTGTAACATCAGTAACATGTACTTCACCTTCTGTAAGTTTCCATATTAACCAACTGTCTACAGTTCCAAATGCAAGCTCCCCATTATCAGCTTGTTTTCTTAGTTCAGGATCATTGTCAAGAATCCATTTGATTTTAGTTCCTGAGAAGTAGGCATCAAGTAAAAGACCAGTTTTTTGGTAAAATAAATTGGCTTTTCCTTCTTTTTCTAAAACTTTACACATATTAGCTGTTCTTCTATCTTGCCAAACAATTGCTTTATGTACTGGAATTCCTGTTTTTCTATTCCAAAGTATGGTAGTTTCTCTTTGGTTTGTAATACCCATTGAATCAATCTGAGAGGCACTTATACTATTTTTTTCTAGCACTTCTTTAATTGCTAATAATTGTGTCTCCCAAATTTCAATTGCGTCATGCTCTACCCAACTCTCGTTTGGGAAATATTGAGTAAACTCGTGTTGTGAAACACCGATCGACTGGCCTTGTCTGTCAAAAATTATTGCTCTTGAACTAGTTGTTCCAGCATCAATTGCTAAGATATATTTGTCCATAGGATGTTTTATAAATTCTTATTTAATTTTAATTAAGATATTAAGTTTCCATTCTCATCCCACTGAGCAATATCATTTCTAGTCATTGGATTTACGAAATCATATTTCCAATCCTTTTCATATGAAAAACCGTGTGCCTGCATGACATCATCTGGAACACCATTCCACATATTTGGTTGATTTCCTTTATACCCCAGGTCACTAATACCAACTTCTGAAGAGAAGTACCCTGTAATTACCAAATTCCTAATATTTGAAAAAAAGATTTCCTCTTTACTTTTTTCATTTTTGGCAAAAGCAATTTTATCTAAAATTGATTTTTGATCCTTAATCTCACAATCAATAAAGTTCCTCCCAAAATTTTCTATTGAAGTTTCATCAAGCCAAATAAGACCTTCTCTCAATGTTTTTTGATAAGACGGAGTATCTTTTACAATAAACTCAATAAACTCTGGGACTTCTGCCTTGTCAATATCTCCTTCTTTGTTTGGAGGGACAATAAGATGAGCTAATACTCGAATTGTGTTAAGCTCATTCTTTGAAAAGAAAACTTGATTTAGCAGTTCGAGATCTCTTTTTAATTCTTCAGGAGTTCTTCCGTATTTATATTTCCAAACATTTTTATAAATAACTTCTTTTTCTCCTTGGATACAACCTTCTAAAACAAGACCACTTGCTAAGGCACTAATGGCTATAGTTTTTATACTATCTCTTCTATTCATACCTAAATATTTTGCTTTTTTAATTGATCAATTATATATTCTGAAGTTCTCCACGAAAGTGCCATAATTGTCCATGTTGGGTTTTTATCTGCTTGAGATACAAATGGACCACCATCTACAATAAAAACGTTTTTAGAATCGTGTAGTTGTTCATATTTATTTACAACGCTTGTATTAGGATCATTTCCCATTCTTGTGGTCCCAACTTCGTGTATTACTTCACCAGGAGTTAGTAGACCATGTTCTGGGCCTTTATTTTCCCAAAGCATATGACCTCCAATATTATGAACTATTTTTTTGACTGTTTCATTCATATGTTTAGCCTGTTTGCGTTCATAGTCAGACCACTTATAATTAAATCTCAAAACGGGTATTCCATATTTATCTTTCTTTTCAGGATCTATTTCACAATAGTTGTTTTTATTAGGAACTGCTTCACCTCTGGTGGAGAAGCCAATTGTTGATCCATAATACTTTTTAACTTCTTCACGCACCCGGTCCCCATAACCACCTATTTCAATACCGAAATATTTATTTAAACTATTGTAATTAAAACCAAAACCATAAGCAGGAGCTCCAAGTCCACCCCAAACCTCAATGTGATAGCCTCTTGGAAAATCTAGATTTTTGTTATCAAGCCACCAAGGAGTGTAAAGGTGCATATTTCCCATTCCATCTTCATTATATGTTTTTCTATTCATTAAATCTGGTATAAAAGCCATGTTGTTAGTCCCTGTGGAGTCATGAAGATATTTTCCAACCATATTGGAACTATTTCCAATACCGTTTTCATGATATTTACTTTTAGAGTTTAACAGTATTCTTGCACTCTCGCATGCTGATGCAGCTAAAACAACAACTTTTGCATTTATTTTATACTCTTTATTATCCTCTTTATTGATGTAAATAATTCCATTCGCTTTTCCATCATTATCAACAGATATTTCCCTTACCATGCTATTTACATATAGGTCTAATCTACCTTGTGAACTTCTTTGAGCTGGAAAAACTAGACAAGAGCTCGCAGAAAAATCTGCATAAACCCCACAAGATCTTCCACATTGACCACAATAGTAGCAAACTCCTCGTTCATTGTTTATTCTTTTTGTTAAAATTGAAAGCCTAGAAGGGATTACTTTCACACCAGCTTTTTCTGCGCCTTTTTTGTAATAAAGTTCATGAAGTCTTGGTTTGGCTGGAGGAAGAAAAAAACCATCCGGTTCGTTGTATATATTTTCTTTAGTTCCTGTTACACCAATTAACTTGTCAACTTTATCATAATAAGGTTTTACATCGTTGTAGCTAATTGGCCAATCATCTCCAAGACCGTCAATACTACCCCTTTTAAAATCATTAGGACCAAACCGAAGAGATATTCTTCCCCAGTGATTAGTCCTTCCCCCAAGCATTCTGCTTCTCCACCAATTGAATTTTGTATCTCCCTTCATTTCATATGGCTCACCGTCAACTTTCCAGTCTCCGTAGGAAGCATGAAATTCACCGAAGGCTCTTGTGGAACCCTTACCTCTTCTAGGTGATTCATATGGCCATTTCAAATGAAGTTGTTGATCTGGATTTGCGGGGTCAAAAAAAGGTCCAGCTTCCATTAATGCAACGTTCAAACCGTTATCTGTAAGAATTTTGGTAGCCATTCCGCCGCCAGCCCCAGAGCCTACAATTACTACATCATACTTTTTATCCTTTTCAATAATCTCCATCTATTTTAATTTAGTAAACCGAACCTGAATTTATATTTTTATTAATCTTGTTTTTGTAATGCGTATAAGAAAACCCACTTGCGATGCTGTAAGACCCTATATCTCCTTTTTTATTAGTTGCTAGATATGCTACTTGAAAGTCAGGTTTTCCTTTGTGTTTCTCTAATATTCGTTGAATAGCTTCCTCGCAAGCTTCTTGAGGAGATCTTCCTTGTCGCATTAGCTCGACTATTAAAAAACTACCAACAGTTTTAATGACTTCCTCTCCTAGGCCAGTAGCAACTGCTCCGCCTACACTATTATCAACAAACAATCCTGATCCAATTATAGGAGAATCGCCAACTCGTCCGGGCATCTTGTATGCTAATCCACTGGTAGTACATGCTCCAGATAAATTACCAGCAGAATCACAACATAGCATACCTATAGTGTCATGATTCTCAACATTTATTTTAACTTTAAAATCTTTGTTCTTCAACCATTTTTCCCATGCTTTTTTACTTTCGTCGGACAATAGGTTTTCAGGAATATAACCCTGATTTATGGCAAATTTTCGAGCACCTTCACCTGCTAAAATTACATGAGGTGTTTGAATCATTACCTCCTTAGCTAGGGCTGCAACATGTGTTATATTTTGTACTGCTAGGACTGCGCCACAATTACCTTCATGATTCATAACACAAGCATCCAATGTAACATTGCCATCTCTATCAGGTGAACCACCCTTCCCAACAGTTGTATTTAGAATATTTGCTTCTTCATAAGCAACCCCTTTTACAGCTGCATCCAAGGCGTCGGCACCATTATCCAATTGGTTACCTGCAATATTGTTTGCCATAGGAACATTCCATGTGCTAACTGCGAATGGTTCGAACTTCTTATTGTCGATTACCGCATTCTTTTTTTTGTTCAGGCTTAGTATGTTTGGCGATATTAATAAGCCCGCAAAACCTATGGTACTTTGATCTAAAAAATTACGTCTTTTCATTAAATAACAAATTAACAACTATTTTGTCCTAATAAAAAAAAGGAGCTTAATTATTGCTGATTTTATGGTTACTTTTGATTTTTGTTTAATTTTTAAAATAAAAAATTATGACTATTGAGGTATGCGTTTCGTCGCTTTTATCCATTAAAAACGCAGCTGCAGCAGGAGCAGATCGTGTTGAATTATGTTCAGCTTTGAACCTTGGCGGACTCACACCTTCTCATGGTTTAATAAAAAAAGCAATTGATCTAAATCTTCTTCCGATACATTGCTTAATTCGTCCAAGACAAGGTCATTTTTTTTATTCTAAAGATGAAATTCAATTGATTGAACAAAATATCGAATATGCTAAATCAGCTGGTTGTCACGGGGTTGTTATAGGAGCTCATGATAAGGATTTTAATCTAGATATTTCTTTGCTTAGAAAATGGAAGTCTCTTGCAGGCTCAATGTACACCACATTTCATCGTGCATTTGACGTGCTAATTAACCCTGAAAAAGCACTGAATCAACTTATAGATTTAGGATTCGATTGTGTGTTGACTTCAGGACAAAATGAAAAGGCAATAGATGGGATTAATACACTAAAATATTTTAATGAAAAGTTTGGATCTAAAATTAATTTAATGCCTGGTAGTGGAGTTGGCATAGAAATTAGTAAAATATTTAAAAAGGCTGGATTCTCCTTTATTCATTTATCTGCCGGAAAGTCATTAGCTCCCTTAATTATCCCCAAAAAAGTAAATAATAAATTATCTTTTTTAAATCAACCAATTCATGAAGCTAATTTTGAGACTTTAAGTCAAGTAGTAAAAAACTTTAAGTCTAGTTAAATAAAATTAAAACTCCTCCAAGTGCAGTGAGAATGAGAATAAGTTTTCGAAAAGCATCCTCATTTATTTTTTTGACAAGAAAGACTCCAACAAAAAGACCTAGAATAACAAATGGGACTAATTCTATACTTTTCAAAATTGACACCTTGTTAATTGTCTGCCATGACCATATATGAAAAGGAATTTTAAATGAATTTATAATAAAAAATAGCCAAGCAGCTGTTCCTATAAAAGCATTTTTGGGTAATCTCATAGCCAAAAAGTAAATATTAGAAAAAGCTCCTGCTAAATTTCCGACCATTGTTGTGAAGCCTGCAAGAGTTCCCATAGAACTACTAAAAAACCAATGTTTAGGGATTTTTTTATCTTTTTTATTTTCCCAATAATACATCAAACTGACGCTAAATAGTATTATTACTGCCATCCCATACTTAAAAAGATTTTCAGAGATATAAACTCCTCCTATAACTCCAACTAAAACACCAAAAATCATCCAAGGGATTAGTTTGATTATAAAAGACCAATGGACAAAACGTTTATAGTAAGTGATAGCAAATATGTCACCAACAATTAAGAGAGGCATCAATACACCTGTAGAATTTTTAGCGCCATATACAATTGCGAAACCAGTCACTATTAATGCTGCTATTCCTTTTATGCCAGATTTTGAAACACCAAGTAAAAAAGCACAAAATGCTGCAATGCAAAAATCGAACAGATTTAATTCAAACAAGAAATTAAAGTTTAAACGTCGAAGATAGTATTTATTTAATTTTCTTTGTTATCCATTAATAACCATAACCACTTATTATATTATTAAAACAATAAGTTTAAAATCCTCTTTTGCAAAGGCTATAAAATATATGCTTTTGAGTACTTTCTCATTTGCAATAATGAATGCACTTGTTAAGTTTTTGATAGATTATTCAACTTTTCAGCTTGTTTTTTTTAGATCGTTGGGTTCATTATTTATAACATATGGATTTCTGAAATCACAAAAAATTGATATGCTAGGAAATCAAAAAAAACTTTTAATATTTAGAGGTTTGGCAGGAGTTATTTCAATGATTTTATTTTTTTGGGGAATACATTACATTAACATTGGAAGTGCAGTTACACTTCGTTATGTAGCTCCAATTTTTGCGGGAATTTTGGCAGTCTTTTTTTTAGGTGAAATCATTAAACCTATACAATGGATATTTTTCATCACATCATTTATAGGTGTCTTTTTTATTAAAAATTATGATCCTTCAGGTTCTAATTTTGGAGTTCTTTTAGTCTTGTTTGCAGCTTTTTTCTCAGCTATAAATTACATAATAATTTCTAAAATCGGCAAAAAAGATCATCCTGTAGTTGTAGTTCACTATTTTATGATTATCTCCACTGTAACAGGGGGGATAGGCAGTTTATTTTTTTGGATAAAACCTAACTTTTTAGATTTATTACTATTAATTAGTTTGGGTATTTTTGGATATTTTGGACAACTTTTTATGACTAAGGCTTTCCAAAATGCAGAAGCTCATATGGTTGCTCCATTTAAGTATGTTGAAGTGCTTTTTACTCTAATGTTTGGTTTTTTTGTTTTAAAAGAGTCATACGATTTTTATCAATTCCTAGGGACTTTTCTAGTTATACTTGGACTAGTTCTTAATGTTTTGTATAAATCAAAAAGAATAATAAAGTAAATTATTTAGACCATTCAGCTATCGATATATTGTTTAGGCGAATATAATCCTGATTACCGGCTTCTTTTGCGAGTTTCAATGAGTTTTTTGATGCTAAAATTGCAGCTTCTTTTTCATCTAATTTGGCTAGTATTAAGGCTTGTTGCCTAAACATCCAATATTTTCCTCCATCTATTTCTATTGCTTTTGCAATCCACTTTTTAGCTTTTTGTAAATTTTTACCACTTTCCTTAAAATATACAGCAGCCAAATAATAGTCTCTGGCTGTTGGATTACCTTCCATAGTTTGATTAATAGATGCCATTGTTTTATCATCTGTTGGTACTTCAAGTGGGATTAAAACTTGAGTATTTTCCCAAGCTAA
Organism: Flavobacteriaceae bacterium; assembly: GCA_045561915.1. Lineage (GTDB taxonomy): Bacteria > Bacteroidota > Bacteroidia > Flavobacteriales > Flavobacteriaceae > MS024-2A. Next base: position 14,492 of record JBJKWV010000025.1, on the reverse strand, counting down.
AGATATATTTGCTCCGTTATTAGTAATATTCTCAATAGAAATGGTAAAGTTTTCCTTTGCCTTTTTTAATTCATTGGTTTCAATTTCAAGTGCAGCAACTACCTTTTTTACATCCCATTTATCGGGAAGTCCTGAATTATCAGTTTTACTATAAAAAAAGATTTCCCACATTGAAATGCCAGGTCTAGTAAAAATTGAATATTCGCCTGCTTTTAAAAATTTTCCACCAACCTTAACATCATCACTAAATGAAATCTTAGTATTGGCGTTAGCCCCTGTTCTCCATATTTTTCCGAAAGGAACTAGCTCTCCCATAATAATTCTTTCTCTCATAGCCGGTCTTGAGTAGTCTAATTTAACCTCAGTTAAACCAACAGTCTGCATTACAATTGCTTTAGGACTAGATTGTGGCGTTTGAATTTGAGCAAAGGTATATGTGCTAAGAAGAATGATTAAAATTTTTGTAATTCTCATTTCGTTTATAATTTAAATTAAAAATAATTTTTGCTTATCTAAATATATCTAAAATTCACATAAAGACCAGAGTGTTAAAAGAAGGTTCATAATTTTGTTTAATAAATAAATCAATATATTAAACATTTTGTATGTTTGCTGAAAATTAGATATGAAAATATATCGCTTAGAGACGAAACAAAATTTACCTATTTCTCAGGCTGAAGCTTGGGATTTCTTATCTAATCCAATAAATCTCAAGCGTATAACCCCAGACTACATGGATTTTAAAATTATAAATGATGTTATAAAAAAAATGTATGCTGGTCAAATAATTCAATATATCGTAAGACCTGTCTTGGGTATTCCCATTAAGTGGGTCACAGAGATAACTCATGTTGAAAAGCCAAGTTATTTTGTGGATGAACAAAGATTTGGACCATATTCTCTGTGGCATCACAAACACTTCATAAAGCCAACTAAAAAGGGTGTTGAAATGGTAGATATAGTTGATTATAAAATACCATTGGGATTTCTTGGTAGGATTGCACATCCAATTCTAGTCGCTCCCAAATTAAAGGAAATTTTTGATTATAGAAAACAAGCTTTAACTGAAATATTTGGACCCATCTCATGAATTTAAGTAACAAAAATATATTGATTATTGGCGGAAGTTCTGGAATTGGATTGGCATTAGCTGAACTACTTTCACCCTCGAACAAAATTTATATAGCTAGTAGAACTAGCGAAAATATTGCAGGACTTGATGTGATTCATATCCCATTTGATGCAACTACAGAAACTTTAGATAACTCCTTACTTCCAGATAAGTTGGATGGTTTTGTTTATTGTCCTGGAAGTATAAATCTTAGGCCATTTAAAGGCCTGTCAACAGAGGCATTTGAAAAAGATTTTCAAATAAATGTAACTGGTGCAATTAATTCATTAAAAAACGTTCTAGGACAATTAAGTGCTTCTGGAAACGCTTCTGTTGTGTTTTTTAGTACAGTTGCTGTTCAAACTGGAATGCCTTTTCATAGCTCAGTAGCTGCATCCAAGGGAGCAATTGAAGGCCTCACCCGCTCATTAGCTGCTGAATTTGCCCCCAAAATTAGGGTTAATGCTATTGCACCTTCTATTGTAAATACACCTTTGGCATCAAAATTTTTAAATAATGACACAAAAATTGAAAAAGCTAATGATCGTCATCCACTTGGTAGAATAGGAAATGCAAGAGAAATTGCACAAGCTACTTCATTTCTTTTAGGAGAGGAGAGTAGTTGGATGACAGGAAGGGTTTTACAGCTTGATGGTGGAATTGGAAACTTAAAAACATAATTAGATTGGAAAAATTGACCTTGTTTTGGTTTAGACGTGATCTGAGGATTGATGATAACCATGGATTTTACAAAGCATTACAAGGAGAAAACAAGGTATTACCCATTTTCATATTCGACTCTAATATTTTGGAGAAACTTCCTAAAAAAGATGCTCGAATAGAATTTATTTTATCTGCCTTGGGTGCTATTGATATTGCTATGAAGGGGAACAGGAGCAATGTTGGAATATATCATGGCACTCCTGAGGCTATTTTTAAAGAAATAATTCAAACGTGGTCGATCGAAAAGGTTATATGTAATGAGGACTATGAACCATACGCTGTTAATAGAGATCAGAGTATAAGGTTATTACTTGAAAAAAGTGGAATAGTTTTCGAACAATATAAAGATCAAGTAATTTTTGAAAAAAAGGAGATTACAAAGGATGATGGTAATCCATACAAGGTATATACCCCTTATTCAAGAAAATGGCTTTCTAGATTTTATGAAAAACCAATTGATAATTATCCATCAGAGAGCATGTTGGAAAAATGTTATAATTCCACTCCTCTCCCAAAATGTTCATTATCAGATCTTGGATTTTCTCAAAGCGATATACCTCATCCAGTCCCAGTTTTTAATGATACCATAATTGACGAATATGAAGCAACTCGAAACTTTCCGTCAGCTAATAAAACTTCTCGCATAGGTACATCCTTAAGATTTGGTACAATAAGTATAAGAAAAGCAGTTCAAAAATCAGCGAGTAGAGAAAATAATACATTTCTAAAAGAATTAATATGGAGAGAATTTTTTATGCAGATTCTTTGGCATTTTCCTCATACTGTAAATGACAGTTTTAAGCCTCAATACGATCAAATTGAATGGATAAATAATGAGAAAGATTTTAATAAATGGTGTATTGGTGAAACAGGCTACCCATTAGTTGACGCTGGGATTCGAGAACTCAATAATACTGGTTTTATACACAATCGCGTTCGTATGTTAGTAGGTAGTTTTCTTTGTAAGCACCTTTTGATAGATTGGCGTTGGGGTGAAGCTTATTTTGCTGAAAAGCTTTTCGATTATGAAATGTCAAGTAATGTTGGAAATTGGCAATGGGTTGCAGGATGTGGAGTTGATGCAGCTCCATATTTCAGAATTTTTAACCCTACTGAACAAATTAAAAAATTTGACAAAGAATTTAATTACATAAAAAAGTGGGCTCCAAATTTTCAAGAATTTGACTATCCAAAACCTATTATTGATCACAAGATTGCAAGAGAAAGATGCTTACTTACTTATAAAAAAGCGCTAAATAGAGTGTGAACAGGACCTTAAAAACAAATCTTCCTCAAAAAATATGCTTGGTATGTGGAAGACCATTTAAATGGCGCAAAAAGTGGGAGCGTGATTGGGATAAAGTAAAATATTGTAGTAAAAAATGCAAGAAAGTAAAAGAACAGCTTTAATTTGGTTGCGTAATGATTTAAGGATTACCGATCATTATGGATTTTATAATGCTTCCAAAATTTGTGATCGTGTAATAGCTTATTATACTTTTGATCCAAAACAATTTAGACAAACCCCATGGGGTTTTAAAAAAAACGGAAAATATAGATTACAATTTTTAATTGAAACACTAGAGCAATTAAAATCAGATTTATTAAAAAAAAAACATATCTCTTATAATAGATAATAAAAACCCAGAAAAAGGTATTCCAAAATTGATTGATGCCTTTGGAATAACTGATATTTACTATCAAAAAGAATGGACCCAAGAAGAGCAAATTACAACTGATGCTTTAAAAAAAAATATTTCTGACAAAGTTTTAGTCCATTCATTCTACGACCAATTTTTATATCATCCTGATGACCTTCCAATTGAGATTGAAAATTTTTCAGAGGTATTCACTGTTTTTAGAAAAAAGTGTGAGAAATCGGTTACTGTAAGGTCATGTTTTAATAGTATTCAACCATTTCCAATCGAGAATACTTTACTCCATGAAGATAAAATTCCATCTTTGGAAAACTTCGACTTTCTCCCTTTTGAAAAAAATCAACGAACAGCATTTCCTTTTATTGGTGGGAGTAAATCAGGAAAACAAAGAATAGATCATTATTTTTGGGAAACCGAAAAAATATTAACATATAAATATACTAGGAACGGACTGATAGGAGAAGATTATAGCTCCAAACTATCCGCATGGCTTGCAAATGGATCACTTTCTGCAAGAGAAATATATTGGGAAATTAAATCCTTTGAAAAAGAAAAGAAAAAAAATCAATCTACTTATTGGTTAGTATTTGAATTAATATGGAGAGATTTCTTTAAATACATATCACTCAAACATGGGAATAAAATATTTAAAATAGGCGGAATTCTCGATAAGAATTACAATTGGAATACAGATAAAAAGAAACTTCAGTCTTGGATTGATGGCTCTACAGATGAATCATTTGTAAATGCGAACATGATTGAGCTTTTGAAAACAGGATGGATGAGTAATCGAGGCAGACAAAATGTTGCTTCTTATTTTGCGAAGGAGCTTTTGTTGGATTGGAGGATGGGGGCAGCTTATTTTGAATCTCAATTAATAGACTATGATGTTCATAGCAATTATGGCAATTGGATGTATATTTCAGGAGTAGGTAACGATCCTAGAGATAGAAAATTTGATATATCGTGGCAAGCTCAAAAATATGATTCAAAAAATAAATTTCAAAAGTTATGGCTGAAATAGATGAGATTGCATCAATAGTTTTACCAAATCAATTGTTTGAAAAATCACCATTACTTCTAAAAAGAAATAAAATTTTTTTAGTAGAAGAGTTTTTATTTTTTAAAAATTATAAGTTCCACAAGCAAAAATTATTTTTTCATAGACTTTCTATGAAAAAGTATGAGAACTATTTGAAAAGTATTGGTTTTGAAGTCGAGTACGTCGATTCAATAAGTGAGATATCAGATATAAGAAGTTTGATTGAAAAAATTTCTATTAAATTTAACTCAATAAGAATAATCGATCCGGTTGATTATCTAATTAAAAAAAGGCTTATACATTACTGTAAAAATTTTGATATTAAGCTTGATTTTTTAGATAATCCGATGTTTATAAACAAAAAAGTTGATCCCGATTTTTTCAAACCTGAAAAGAAAAAATTTTTTCAGACCTCTTTCTATAAATTACAAAGAAAAAAAACAGGAATTCTTATTGATGATAGTGGAAAGCCTGAGGGAGGTGATTGGACATATGATGTTATGAATAGAGAAAAATATCCTATCAATAAAATTCCACCAAAAGTAAAATCTGTTGTCAATGAAAAAATACTTTTATCAAAATCATTAGAGTACGTAAAAAAAAATTATTCTAAAAATCCAGGTAATTTGAATGACGATTTTTATTTCCCAACTGATTTTGAACAGTCAAGAAATTGGTTTGAAAGTTTTTTAGAAGAAAGGTTTAAAGAATTTGGACCCTATGAAGATTCTATAGTTGATAATGAAATTTTCTTAAATCACAGCCTTTTATCACCTTTGTTAAACTCAGGTCTACTTGATATTAATTTTGTTTTAGATAAGACAATAGTTTTTTACAATAAGAATGATATTCCATTAAATTCATGTGAAGGTTTCATAAGACAAATTATTGGTTGGAGAGAATTTATAAGAGGAATCTACACTGTTAAAGGTAGTGAAGAAAGAACAAAAAACTTTTGGGGGTTTAAAAGAAAAATACCCAAATCATTCTATGATGCTTCAACTGGTATATTACCTGTTGATGATTCAATAAGAAAAATTTTAAAAACTGGTTATGCACATCATATCGAGAGACTTATGATTTTGGGAAATTTCATGTTATTATGTGAATTTGATCCAGATGAGGTTTATAGATGGTTTATGGAAATGTTTATTGATTCATATGATTGGGTAATGGTTCCGAACGTTTATGGAATGAGTCAGTTTGCTGATGGAGGACTAATGTCAACAAAACCTTACATTAGCGGTAGTAGTTATATACTTAAGATGAGTAATTATAAGAAAGGTGAATGGTCGGGCATATGGGATTCTCTTTTTTGGAATTTTATTGATAACCATAGAGATTTTTTTGACAAAAATCCAAGAATGAGAATGCTTGTAAGAAATTTTGATAAAATGGATATTGATAAAAGAACTAATCTTCTTAAATCAGCTCATTCTTTTTTAGAAAATTTAAATTAATGTATTTTAACGTTTTTTAAATTATTAAACTCCTGTAGTTAATTAATAACATGAAAAAAAAGAAAGTATCTCTATCAGAACTACAAATAGACAGGGTAATTGAAATGGCATGGGAAGATAGAACACCCTTTGATGCAATCTTATCTCAGTTTGGTTTAAAAGAGCAAGATGTTATCAAGTTGATGCGTCGGGAGATGAAACCATCAAGTTTTAAAATGTGGCGTGCTAGGGTCCAAGGACGAAGGACAAAACACAGTAAAAATAGGTCGGAGGATGTTGAACGTTTTCGATGTTCACGACAGCGAAATATTAGCAATAATAAGCTTTCTAAGAGATGATTTATTGAAAATTTAACTCTTTATCCGTTTAATATTTGCACCTATTTGTCTTAAACGTATATCAATATTTTCATAACCACGATCGATTTGTTCTATGTTATGAATTATGCTAGTTCCTTTTGCCGATAAAGCAGCTATAAGTAATGATACGCCGGCCCTTATATCTGGTGATGTTAAAGTTGATGATTTTAGTTTGTATTTAAAGTCATGTCCTATTACTGTAGCACGATGTGGATCACAAAGAATAATTTTAGCCCCCATATCTATAAGTTTATCAACAAAAAAGAGACGACTTTCAAACATTTTCTGATGAATAAGAACACTTCCTTTTGCTTGAGTTGCTACAACCAAAATTATACTTAGTAAATCTGGTGTAAAGCCAGGCCAAGGAGCATCAGAAATAGTTAAAATAGAACCATCTATATAGCTTTCAATTTTGTATCCTTTCTTATGAGCAGGAATGAAAATATCATCTTCACGCTGTTCTATAGTTATTCCTAATTTTCTGAAAACAGCTGGCATTTGTCCAAGATGTTCCCAGTGGACATTTTTAATGGTAATTTCACTTTGTGTCATAGCAGCAAGACCAATCCAACTTCCAATTTCAATCATATCTGGCAAAACAGTATGATCAGTTCCTCCTAATGAATCTACTCCTTCTATAGTTAATAGATTGGATCCTACACCACTAATTTTTGCTCCCATGCGGTTTAGCATTCCACTTAATTGTTGAATGTAAGGCTCACAGGCAGCGTTGTAGATTGTTGTTTTACCTTCAGCCAAAACTGCAGCCATCAAAATATTAGCTGTTCCGGTAACTGAGGCTTCATCCAATAACAAATCAGTACCTATAAGTCGTTTAGCATTGACACTATAAAAATAATCTTCCCTGTTATAATTAAATTCAGCTCCGAGTTTGATTAGTCCGTCAAAATGTGTGTCTAATCTTCTTCTTCCAATTTTATCTCCACCAGGAAGAGGTATACTTCCTTTGCCAAATCGAGCTAAGAGAGGGCCAACTAGCATAATTGATCCGCGAAGACCTTTACCATCTGTTTTAAATTGATCTGAACTTAGATAATCCAAATCAACTTTTTTGGCATTAAAACGATAAAAACCTGGAGCTAACTTATCAACAGCTACGCCAAAATTTTTGAGTAATTGAATAAGCTTATTAACATCAACAATATCAGGAATATTTTTAACAGTTACAGTTTCTGGAGTTAGTAAAACTGCACATAAAATTTGTAAAGCTTCGTTTTTAGCACCTTGTGGCGTTATAGATCCTTTTAATGTTTGCCCACCTTCAATTATAAATGATTCCATTTAATCTAGTAGCGTTTTCGATTTCTTTTTCTTGGTTTACTGTGGTTGCTGCTAGGCCCATTCCCATTTTTATGTTTGAATCTCATTAAATCTGCAGATTCACTTAAGGGTAATTGTGTCGCAGCTACTTTTAATTTTCCATCAGATAATTCTTCCAAATGTGATAGAATAACGACGTCTTCAACTGTGTCTTTGTTCCAACTTAAGAAATTTTTTTTCATGTGATTAGCAATAGTAAAAACTAATACGTCTTTTAGCTCGCTTTCTTCCCAACCAGTGGCTACATCAATCATTCGCTTAATGTTATTCCCATAGAAACGGTATTTAGGATAATTTTGTGGATAAGGCAACTTGCCAGGTTTCATGTCTAATAACTCTTTTTGGGGTTTTTCAAAGGGACTTTCGACATCAATATCAAAGTTTGCCATTATAAAAAATTGATCCCAAAGTTTATGTTGAAAATCTGGAACGTCTCTAAGATGCGGATTAAGGTTTCCCATTACACCAATAATGGCTTTGGCTTTTTTATTTCGTTCCTCTGAATTAGGTTCGGCAATAGCCTGTTCTATCATAATATGTATATGTCTACCGTATTCTGGGATTATTAGTTGCTTGCGCTTAGTGTTATATTGCAAGGTTTCCATAAGATAAATTGCTAGTAAGTTTGTGTGTAGTGTAAATATAATGCAAATTAGTAAAAACCATTGAATTCCAAAGAATTCCGTTCAAAATTACAAAGAGATTATACCTTTTAATTTACTGCTTTTTTTATAAATATCTATTACATCCTCAGGTTTCAACATTTTAATTTTAATACTTAAAGATGTAAAAGTATTTTTAGATGATTTTTTTTCAGAAAACTCAGCTTCTTTTGGATTAAAAAAAGATTTTAAAACATTAAGATGGGGAGATTCAGACTTAACGATAAATTTAAAAAGATAAAAACCAGGCCATTTTTGGGATTCTAAAAGTTGATCATAAAAACGTGAATAAAAATCCTCAGATTGCTTATTAGAATTCATTTAGCCAATTACTTTTGTTTAAAGTTAATAGTTTTATTTTTTTATAGATGCAAAGAAACAAAAGAATAGTAATTAGCGGAAGTCCTGGTGCTGGTAAAACTTCAATCATAATGGGTTTGAAGGATAAAGGATATTCTGTTTTTAAAGAATTTTCAAGAAGTTTAATAAAAAACTCAATAGCCAAAAAAAAGTCAAATTTATTTCTTTCTGATCCAATAGGATTTAGTAGAAAACTTTTGAATGCGAGAGAGAAACAATATGAGGCTTCAAAAAAAATTATTAATTCCAAGCATCAAGTTGTATTTTATGATCGAGGCCTTCACGATATTTATGCCTATTTAAAAGCTACAGACAATGATAACCTTTTTTTAAAAAAAAGGATTTACTCATTTAAATATGATTTAGTTTTTTTGGTGCGCCCATGGAAAGAAATCTTTAAAAGAGACAGCGAACGTTTAGAAAGTTTTGAGCAAGCAGAAATGTACTATCCATTTATTAAAAAAACTTATGAAAAGTATCATAAAGTCATTGAATTACCAGAGGTAAGTATTGAAAAACGTATTTTTTTCATAGAATCATTTATTAAAAAGTATGGATAAATTTCAGTTACTTAAACGGTATTGGGGTTTTTCTAAATTTCGTCCTTATCAACAAGAGATTATTGATAGTCTATTGGAAGGAAAAGATGTCATTGGAATTTTACCTACCGGAATTGGAAAGTCTTTATGTTACCAGCTTCCATCTTTAATTATGGATGGTCCAGTTTTAGTAATTTCTCCATTAGTTGCTTTAATGATAGATCAAGTAAGGCAACTTGGAAAACAAGGAATTAAGTCTATGTACTTTGAGAATGATCTTAAAGGTACTCCATTACAACAGCAAATAGAAAATAGTATTTACGGTAATTATAAAATAATCTACTGTTCTCCAGAACGGTTTTTAAATCCGATATTCTTAAAGCAGATTACCCTAATCAATTTCTCTCTAATAGCTATTGATGAGGCACACTGTATTTCTGAATTAGGTCATGATTTTAGACCCTCGTATCGCCGGCTAGATGTTCTTCGAAATTTATTCATTAAAACACCAATTTTGGCTGTCAGTGCGTCGGCTACGAATGAAGTAATATTTGATATTCAAAATCTTTTAAAATTAAAAAAAGCAAAACTTTATAAAAGCTCTTTTGAACGAAGTAATATTTCTTATAGAGTTATTAAAACAGAAAATAAATTCGATGCATTAATTAAATTATTAAACAAAAATAAAGGATCAAGTATTATTTATTGTGGAACAAGGAGACTTGCTGAAAATTTATCACAATTTATTAATCAAAAGGGGCATAAATCTTCTTTTTTTCATGGTGGGCTTTCACAAGAAGAAAAAAAGAAAAAGTTGTCTGCTTGGAAATTAGGAGAAGTAAATAATATAACTGCTACTTCTGCTTTTGGAATGGGAATTGATAAATCTGATGTAAGAAAAATAATTCATTTTCATTTTCCTGAAAGTATTGAAAGTTTTTATCAGGAGACTGGCCGTGCAGGAAGAGATGGAAAAGAAGCTTTTAGCTATTTATTGTATAATAACAATGATGAAGTAGAATTAAAAAATCAATTTTTAAATAGAATTCCTGATAAGTGTTATATAAAGAATTTGTATAGAGATTTATGTAACTTTTTTCAAATTGCATACGGAGAAGGAAAAGATCACAAATTTTCTTTGGATCTGGTCAGCTTTTGCAAAAGGTATAATCGAAGTTTGAGTAAAACTGATCAGGCTCTCAAGTATTTTGAACTTTCGGGGGTTTTTAGATTGATAAGATCTAGAGAAAAACAATTACTTTATAATATAACAGCCTCCATGGATCAAATTATTCCATTTCTTCAAAAAAATAATAATACATCTCAATTACTAGAATACTTGATACGTCAAAAACCAATTTTGAAAAATGAAAAAACAAATATTAATATAATAAGAATATCTAATATTCTTAAAACCTCAGTTGATCTCCTTGTTGATGAATTTAAGATTCTTAATAAAAAAGGTATACTGGAATTTGTAATAAATGAATTCAATATTGATATTACCCCATTAACCCCTCGCGAAGACCAATTTACATTAAGACCTGTAATTGAGTTGGTTTCAAAAATATATTCTATAAAAAAAAATAAAATTGCAGCTGTGATTAAATTCACACAAGAGGATCAGTTATGTAAACGTAATTCTATATTGACTTATTTTGGAGAAGAAAAAAGTAGCACTTGTAAAAAATGTTCTGCTGGTTCATGCATAAATTAATCTTTCTAAAAATTTAAAAATATTTTTTGATTAAAATCCTGAACTAAATAAATATCATGGCTAAATCAAAAGTTGTAATTTAAGCCTTAAGTTTTAAACATTTTTTTGGCTATAAACACAAAGAAAATTGAATGTTTTAAATTATCCTGTAAATGAATAAAGAAAACAATAATCCGTCTGTAGTATTTTTCGGTACTCCAGAGTTTGCCAGCTATTGCTTAAATGCGTTGTTAAATTCAAATTTTAAGGTTTTATCGGTAGTAACTGCACCAGATAAAAAAGCAGGAAGAGGCAAAAAGTTAACATCTTCAGTTGTTAAACAATTTGCTGAATCAAAAGGACTACCAATTTTACAGCCTACGAATTTAAAATCTCCAAAATTTATTTCTCAGCTAATAGAACTTAAAGCTGATGTTTTCGTAGTTGTAGCTTTTCGAATGCTACCAAGAGTAGTTTGGTCATCCCCTAAATTAGGCACAATAAATTTACATGCCTCTTTATTACCTAATTACAGAGGAGCAGCACCAATTAACTGGGTTTTAATTAATGGAGAAGATAAAACAGGAGTAACAACATTTTTTATAGATGAGAAAATTGACTCCGGTTTATTATTACTTCAGAAAGAAGTTTTAATCGATCCATTAGAAAATGCTGCTACCCTCCATGATAAATTACTTAATCTAGGCGCACCTTTAATAATTGAAACTTTAAAAGGAATTAAATCTGGAATACTTACAGCAAAAAAACAAAATATTTCAAAATTAAAATTTGAAGCTCCAAAATTAAATATTGAAAACACAAAATTAGAATGGGGCTGTAAACTAAAAATATTAAATAATAAAATCAAAGGATTAAGTCCTTATCCAGGGGCATGGTCTTTTTTTGAGAATAATGGAATTCGAGAGAGATTAAAAATTTTTACAGCAGAGATAATTTATGAAGAACATCTCTTTCCTATAAATAAAATATTAATAAAAGGAGATAAAATTTATATAACAGTTGCAGAAGGATATCTAAATTGTCTTGAAATTCAACTTCCGAATAAGAAGCGAATGACGGCAAAAGCCCTGCTTAATGGCTACAAATTTGATCCAAATTCTCGTGTTTTGTAAAAAATAAGTTTATCATTATCAACAAAACCCCTTACTTATTAACAAAACTGTTGATTTTCCTAGGTTTTTTAAGGCTTAACCGAAATTCCATATAAATTTGTTACATAACCTTAAATAATAATATTATGAACAAAACAGAATTAATAGATGCGATGGCAGCTGATGCTGGCATTTCTAAAGCAGCAGCAAAAAAAGCTCTTGAATCTTTTTTAGGTAGTGTGTCAGGCACACTTAAGAAAGGTGGACGTGTTTCTCTAGTTGGATTCGGATCTTGGTCAGTATCTAGAAGAGCAGCTCGTGATGGAAGAAATCCACAAACAGGAGCAACAATTAAAATTGCTGCTAAGAATGTTGTTAAGTTTAAAGCAGGCGCTGAATTATCAGGTTCAGTAAATTAGATTTTTAAAAGCATTTATATAAAGCTCCCATGTGGAGCTTTTTTTATAGATTTAAAATAAATGAATACTGGTAATTTACTTGTTGCTACTCCTTCTGTTATTGGTGACTTTAACTTTCATCGCTCAATTATTTTATTAACTAATTACCAAAAATCAGGAAGTGTAGGTTTTATTCTAAATAAAAAATTGGATTATCTACTAAATGACGTTATGGAGGGATTTGACAGTGAATTTCCACTTTATTTTGGAGGTCCTGTAGAGCAAGATAATTTATTCTACATACACACATTAGGGGATAAAATTTTAAATAGCAGATTAATATCCGATGAATTGTATTGGAATGGAGATTTTAGTTCAGTAAAAAAATTATTGAATAACGGCAAACTCAATGAAAGTAATATTAGATTTTTTCTTGGATATAGTGGTTGGACCGAAGGTCAACTTGAAGAAGAGATAAGATTAAAATCATGGGAACCCTTTGAAATAAAATCTGCATTAGAACTCATGAAAATGCCTTCTAAGGAAATGTGGCGAGATTGTATGTCTGCTTTGGGCGGTGATTATTTGCTATGGTCTAATACCCCAGAAAACCCTGGTTCTAATTAATTAAGTTATCACTAAAATTATTAAAAATCAATTCAGCTCTTTTCTGTGAATAAATTGTTTTTCTATAATTTGACACCCCTTGGAAACCTCTTGCTAATGAAACTATAAGAACTTCTTCTGCCTTTTGAAGTTCGAATGGGTTTAATTCAGTTTCAACTAAGGAATAGCCATTTTTACTTTTTCTTATCCATCTATTAAATACATTGCGAAGTACCAAATCTTGACACCCAGAAGCAAGACTTGGAGTTAATATTTGATTTTCCTGGACTAAATATAAAGTACCTATTTTACTTTCTACAAGATTTTTTTTGTCGTTTAATAGTAAGACATCCTCGAGTCCGTTTTCTTCAGCATACCTTTTTGACATAATTCTGATTCCCAAGTTAGTGGCTGACAAATTGGATATATCACCTGAAGCAATAATAGCTTCTTTATATAAATCAACTGCATAGGATGTTGAGCTATATTTCAATGGTTTGGTGATATTAATTTTAATTATGAAACAAGTACCTTCTTGACTTTTAAAAAACTGTAATTTGAAAATACCACTTAATGAATTTTCTTTTTGAGAATTAATCAATTTCAGCAGTTCGATTTGAAAAAAATCAATTGTATAATTTAAAGGGATTTTAAATCGATACCTTCTTAAAGTTGCAATTACTCTAAAATAATGTTCCTCTAAAAACAGGATTTTATTTTTATTAAAATATATTTCTTCTTCAATTGAAAAAGTGCTATGTAAACTATTTACCAGACTCTCTTCTGCTTTCGTTAAGCTATTAATGATGATGCCATTACAATTAAACATAAAATGGACTTAACTAGATCCTAATGTTTGTTTTAGTGTGGAAATTAGGTTGTCCCAAAGCATTTTTGATTCCTCAAGCTCATCTTCATCCGCGAAATCTGTAACGATTAATGAAACATCATTTGTGAGATCATCTACCTGAATTTTAAACTCAAAATAATAAGAGTTTCCTTCTTCTGCATCTGTATCCCACTGAAAGCGGACGAGTTCATTATTTTTTTTCTTTAATATTTTTGCATATTCTTCAGAGTCATCCCAAATGAAAGTAAAGCTTTCACCTCTAGAATTTACATTATCAGCGAACCATTCTCCAAGTCCGGAGGGTGTTGACAAGTATTGGAATAACATTTGTTTTGAAGCATGAAAGTCATACTCTATTGAATAGCTAATTTTGTCACTCATTGTTAAAATTTCAAGTTCCCAATATATTGAAAAATCACTAACGACGGTATTTATTTTAAATTATTTTCAAAAGGTTGTTAGTAGTAGATTATGTTTTTATATTTGACCTCCGTTATGGCGAGGTAGCTCAGCCGGTTAGAGCGTCGGATTCATAACCCGGAGGTCGGGAGTTCAAGTCTCCCTCTCGCTAC
>JBJKWV010000024.1:0-24238 GCA_045561915.1 Flavobacteriaceae bacterium | reverse complement strand
GTTGAAAAAGCTAAAATACAACTTAAGAATATTGCAAAAGCAAAATTAGTTATTACCTCTAGAATTCATTCGGCTCTTCCTGCTGTTGCATTTGGAACACCTGTTTTGTTTTTATCTGATGGATTAGACCATCCTAATCAAAAAAGTAGGCTAGACGGGATGGAACAATTTTTTCCAGTTATTAATTCCAAAGAGCTGTATCGCTGGGATAACGAATTCCCCAAACCACTCCAAAATCATCTGCCTTATGTAAAGTTGTTGACAAATCAAATCAACCATTTTCTAAAAGAATAGATCAATCAGAAACCAGGATGAAATTTTAGGTATTATCTTTATAAAAATTTTAAGATGAATATATTGGTAATTGGCGGTGGAGGAAGAGAACATACTTTGTGTTGGAAGCTAAATCAAAGTAAGCATTGTTACAAACTTTATGCTGCCCCAGGAAATGCTGGGACTTCAGAATGTGCAACGAACTTACCAATTGGTGTTTCTGATTTTGAAAAAATTAAAATGGCAGTCCTAGATAATCAAATTAATTTTGTCGTAGTGGGCCCAGAAGAACCATTAGTATTGGGGATACATGATTTTTTTTTAAATGATCCAGAATTGTCACATGTAAGCGTTTTAGGACCTCAAAAAAAAGCTGCTAAACTGGAAGGGAGTAAAGCTTTCGCTAAATCATTTATGAATCGACATAATATCCCAACTGCGGCATATGCAGAATTTACAGCTGAAACTTTTTCTGAAGGAGAGGATTTTTTAGAAAAAAGTAATCCTCCTTATGTTTTGAAGGCAGATGGATTAGCAGCTGGGAAAGGTGTCTTGATAATAGATGACTTAGTTCAAGCGAAAAAAGAATTACGCCAAATGCTATTAGAAAATAAGTTTGGAAAAGCTTCAAACAAAGTTGTTATTGAGGAGTTTTTAAGTGGAATTGAACTTTCTTGTTTTGTTTTGACGGATGGAGAAAATTATTTAAAACTCCCTATGGCTAAAGACTATAAAAGGATAGGTGAAGGCGATACTGGATTAAATACAGGAGGGATGGGAGCTGTTTCACCAGTTCCCTTTTTAGACAGTTCGTTTGAAAAAAAAATCTCTAACCAAATTATTAAACCTACAATTGAAGGGTTAAAAAAAGATAAAATGCCATACAAGGGGTTTATATTCATAGGATTAATAAAAGTTGGAGATGAGCCGAAGGTAATTGAATATAATGTTCGACTAGGTGATCCTGAGACCGAAGTTGTCATACCAAGGATTAAAAATGATTTAGTAGAGCTATTTAAGGCTTCACAGGAAGGAACTCTAAAGGACATTCAACTTGACATCGAATCTAAAGCAGCAGCAACTGTAATGGCTGTTTCAAAAGGATATCCCCAAGCTTATGAAAAAGGGAAAACTATAAAAGGATTATCAAAAGATAAAATGATTTTTCATGCCGGAACTAAAATAAAGAATGGACAAGTTCAAACCTCCGGTGGACGTGTGTTGGCTTTTACCTCCTTGGGCAAGGACCACAAAGAAGCTTTAAAAAATTCATACAAAAATCTCTCAAAAGTTACCTTTGAGGGAATTAATTATAGGGCCGATATTGGGTTTGATTTATAAAAATGAGTGTGCTGAAGGATCTTTATCCTCCTCACCATTTTTATCAAAAATATTTAGTTGAACAATCCAATATACCATTGCCAAAAAACCAACGATCATAAAAATCCAGTTTACAGAATTAGACAATGTCCAACTAGTTACTTCAATTTCTCGCATAATATTATAAGGGATAAAGAGAATTTCTTCAAATAACCATGCGATTCCTTCAAAAAAATTTTTCATAATAAAACTATGCTTTATATTGTGTTACATTAAAACTAAATATGATTACAAATATATTTAAAAGGTTAACTATTCGCGCTATTATAACCTGTTTTTTTCTTACTTACTCTGCTAATTTTTTTGTCTTATTTTGTCGTGCAGAAGGTAATTTATACAATCAAATTTTCATAGAATCATTTATATTTAGTTTAAATATTTTGTTGATTATCATTCTGGCTGCTATTTCTGAGGCCAGAAAATTTAATTTAAAATTTGGCGCCACTCACTTAATATCTTTTCCGCTTTGCATTATATTATTTGCTCAAGGGCATTATGTAAATCCACAAAAATTAATCATTGCATTTTCACTTCTTTTCGCAGCGAATATTTTATCAAAAGAGATTAATGAAATTAATCCTATAAAAGACTTTTTCCTTCTAGGTTTTATTTTTACTTCTTTGAGTTATATTAATCTTAACCTTTCTTTGTTTTTTTTCTCAATAGTTTTAGTCATTATATATATCCCTAGTAAACAAAAAGCATTAATCTCGATATTATTAGGAATTGCAGCCGCATTATCAATCCTAATTACAATTTCTCATGCTATCACAGGGAACATTTTTTATACTCAACCTAAGATTTTAGGATCGAACATTTTTACTCCTTTTGATAAAAATAATTCTGAATTTGTTTGGATTAGTACAGTTATAATTGCCCTTATAGCTTCTCTTTGGATGAAACAAAAAAAACTACAAAAAAGGAGTCTATTTGATCTTGGAAATAGTGGAAACTTTATGTCAATTTGGCTAGTAATAAGTTTAATTTTTAGATTTTTTGACCTGTATCAAGATGAAAGTAAGTGGCTTTTAAGTTATATTCCCACTGCTTTTTTTATTGGCAATATATTTGAAATGATCAGAAAAGACAGAAACAGGGAAATATTATTTTTTAGCATACTTTTTATAGGGGTAATTTCAAATCTGTATGAAAATGGTTTGATTTAAATTTCATCAAAATCCAGCGATACTTCATTGGATTGAGGGATTGCTTGGCAACTTAAGACTAAGCCTTCATTTACTTCTTCATCAGTTAGAATCTGATTTTTTTCCATGCTCGCTTTACCATTAGTTATTTTTCCAATACAACTACTGCACACTCCACCTTGACATGAATAAGGAACATCTAATTTAGCCTGAAGCGCAATTTCTAGTAAAGTTTTTCCAGGAACTAAATCTAAAGTATGCGTCATTTCATCACAGGTTATTTTCAAAATCCCCTTATCTGCAACCCCAATAACTTTAGATTTATAATTACTTGAAGAAAATAACTCAAACAAGATGTCTTGTTTATTTATACCGAGTCCAATCAGGTGCTCTTTAGATAATTTGATTAAAGCCTCAGGGCCACAAAGATAAAAACGCAATGGCCTCGAAGAACAATTATTAAAAACGGTATTTATAAATGAAGAGTCAATTCTACCAAATTTGTATTCTTTAGCATTAGTTTCACTAAAAACCCAGTGAATGTTTAATTGTTCAGGATGATGTTTTTCAAGTGAACATAATTCTTCATAAAACATAGTTTTTTCTGGACTTTTATTTCCGTAAATGAGTGTAATTGGAGTTTTGGAACTATTTGCTAATAATGTCTTTACTATTGACATTATTGGAGTAATCCCACTCCCTGCAGCAATAGCCATTATGGGGAGTTGCTTTTCATCAGGATCCAACACAAAACGACCTTGCGGCACTCCGACTTTTACATCATCACCCTTTTTAAGCCTTTTATTTACATATGTTGAAAATATTCCGTTAGGCACCTCCTTAACACCAACTTGAAGTAAGTCAAGTTGTGGTTCAGAGCATATTGAATAAGATCTACGAACATTGTTGTTATTAATACTTAATTCTAGGCTAATGTATTGGCCTGCCTTGTACACGAATAATGGCTTTAACTTATCGGGAACTTGTATTGAAAGAACAACGGCCTCAGGGGTAATGCGATCAATTCTCTCGATTTGCATAGTGAACAATTGAGACATAACTTTTTTTAACAAATGTAGAAAAATGATAACTATTGAGTGATAAGACTTTTACTAAAAAACACAGATTAATTTAACTTTACTATCTCAAGGGATTTTATTAACCTAAATATATTGGTAACTTAATTTATGCTAAAATTTAATCATGTGAAAAAAAGTCTGAAAACCAAAAATAGTAATACACCTATTTTAGTCAAGAGATACTAAAACGTCAATTTTATAGTTATTAAATAGCGAGGAAATCCAAATGATTGTATACCGGATAATAATTACCACTTTAATCTTTACAAGCTTTATTTTAAGTTCCTGTAGCACATCAAAAAAGGGAATTTTAAACAAGGGATACCACACACTAACCACAAAATATAATGTTTTGTTCAACGGTAAGGAAGCTTTTTCAGTTGGAGAGGAAATACTATCAAACGCATATGAAGATAACTTTTATGAAGTGCTCCCTGTTGAACCTATTAATCTCAGAGGAGAAAACATCGATGAAACAACTATAGTCCCTGGGTTTGATCAAGCAGAAGAAAAAGCAGTGAAAGCAATTCAAAAACATTCAATTAAAATAAATGACTTACAGTACAATCGTCAAATAGACGAGGCATATTTGCTATTAGGAAAAGCACGCTATTTTGACAGACGTTTTTTTCCAGCGCTTGAAGCATTTAATTTTTTATTAGAAAGTGGGGCAAGTAGGTCTAATTATATTGAAGGTAAAATTTGGAGGGAAAAAACAAATATTCGTTTAAGAAATGAAGAGTTGGCAATAGGAAACCTAAGTCCTTTAGTCAGGTCGCTTTATTCAACAAACAGATTTTATTCTCTTGCGAATGCTACTCTCGCAGAAGCATTTTTGAAAATAAAACAGCTAGATTCAGCCTCGATTTACTTAAAAAGAGCTGCTTTACAAGAATCGAAAAGGAAAAACAAAGCCCGCTATCTTTATATTACTGGCCAGCTTTTTGAAAATCTTGGCAAAAGAGACTCTGCAGCGTGGGCTTTCAAAGAAATTATTGCTTTGAAACGAAAAGCACCTAAAAAGTTTAGTATTCAAGCTAAAATTAAAAAATCTCTTTTAGATACCGAAAATGTTTTAATTGATAAAGTAAAGTCTCTACAAAAAATTTTAAAAAATTTCGAGAATCAACCTTTTGAACATCTAGTTAATCGCGCTATAGGGAACTTATATTTTCAGGAAAAAAAAGATAGTCTTGCTTTGGCTTTTTTTGATCTTTCTAACACTTCTACTTATTTAGACCGATATACGCAAATAGAAAATTATCAGGATTTGGCCGAGTATCATTTCAAAGAGGGGGATTATTTAATTTCAGGGAACTATTTGGATAAATTATTGCCCCTTTATGATGAAACTTCATTAACATATAAAAAAACAAAAAGAAAACGAGAAAATCTTGCGGGAGTTATATTCTATGAAAAAACCACTGAAGAAACAGATAGTATTATTGGTTTAATGAATTTAACAAAACAAAATCAAATTGCTTATTTTGAAAACATAATAAAATCAAAAAGAGAAGCTGAGGCTTTAAGGTTAAAAGAAGAGATTAATCAAAACCGATTTCAACTTCTAAATCGATCGAAAACTTCCTTTTATTTTTATAATCCAACTCAAGTCTCGAAAGGAAGACAGATGTATCTATCAAAATGGGGTAATCGTCCAAATGTAGATAATTGGAGAAGTTCCAATATAATCCTTAATTCAATTGCAGAGAAGGGCGAAAAAAATAAACCATTTACAAGCCAAAAAATTATTCGAGAAAACCCACAGGATTTCGTTGAGACGTTACCTCAAACCCAAAAAGAAAAAGATAGTCTAATTCTAAAAAATCAAAGAGCATATTTACAGCTAGGATTGATTTATAAGGAGAAGTTTAATGATTTTCCTTTGGCACAGGAACGCTTAAAAAAAGTTATATCTCTGAACCCACCAAAAGAAATTGAAGTTCAAGCTTTATACCATCTTTTCCGAATGGAAGAAAAATTCAATTATAAAGCAGCAGAAATTTATAAAAGTCAATTAATAAATAAGTATTCTGACACCCCCTTTGCAAGATTAATTTCCGACTCTCTTAGTTATAATAAATCTGGAATTATTACCCCAGAAAACTTGTATGCTGAAGCGCTTAAATTATATGAAGAGCAAAAGTTTTCAGAAACTTTAGAAAAAATAGAATTATTAACGGTAATGGCAAGTGGTAATCAAATGGAACCAAAAATAAATTTGTTAAAAGCCCATACAGAAGGGCGGTTAAAAGGGACTGAGATATGGAAGAAATTTTTAATTGAAGTTGCAACTACTTTTAGCGCATTTGATGAAGGGATTTATGCCAAAGAGATAGTTGATAAAATTGATGAATTAGAAAAAGCCCAGGAATTAAGAGTAATATATAAGAATTATAAGTGGGTTTTTCCATTTAAGAAATCAGAGATAGAAAAAGCAAAGCGATTATCTACCTTATTAAAAGAATCTTTGGATGAGGAAAATAAAGGGTGGACTTTAAGTGTAGATACATATAACATAGATTATATATTTGTTGTAGTTCACGGAATCCGGGACCCAAAAAATATAGATTTTTGGAAGACAAAAAATCAATTTAAGCTCTCATCTCTTTTAGAAGAGCAGAATTTTGTAACTTTGGCGTCCCAATATCAGGAATATATGAAAAATAAAACCTGGAATAACGATTCAAAATGAGAGCAGAAAATAATGGACAGTATAGTAAGATAGATAAAAACACGATTCTTACTGGAAAAATCAATGCGAAAACAGACATCAGAATTGATGGTGTTTTAGAAGGTGATGTTATTACAACTGGAAAGGTTATTATTGGAAAAGAAGCACAGGTAAAAGGGAAGCTATTGTGCGGTAATGCTGATATTGAAGGATTTTTTAAAGGGGAACTTACAGTTTCTGGAATTTTAAATTTAAAAAAAAATTCAATAGTTGAAGGGAACGTTCATATTCAAAAATTAATAGTTGAATCCGGAGCCACTTTTAATGCAAACTGTTCAATGCATTCAGCTGAAGATGGAGTTAAGAAACTAAAGAATATAAATGAAGAGAAAAAAGCCAAACAAGTGGCTAATATTCTCTAGCCTTGCTTTTCAAATAGCACTTATTATGTGGGTTAGTATTCGCTTGGGTCAATATTTAGACCTAAGGCAAAACTCTTCAGAAAACTTTTTTGTATTAATTTCAAGCGCTTTAGGAATAGTATTAATTATTAGCTTGATTTATAAACAGAGTAAAAGTTTTTGGGAATAGAATGAGAAATACTCGCTATATAATCACTTTTTGCATTTTTTATGCAGTTATTTTCCTTTTACATTTTCAACTTGAACCTGAGCATAAAATTTTTTTGATTAAAAGTTATTTATTGAACATATTTATGGCAATTTCAGCTATACTTTTATTGGGATATGGAGTAGCAAAAAAAAGAAATAATCTTTACGAAATATACTTTTTAACAGTTATAATAAAACTAGGAGTTTATGTGATATTTTTTTACCCCAAACTAAAATTAGATGGCATTATTTTAAAGGAAGAGTTTTTTATTTTTTTCATTCCATATTTAGTAGGATTAATTTCTGAGATTTTTCTTTTAATTAGACGATTTAGCTAAATTAAATAGCATAGAAAAAGATTTTTATCTCTAATTAAGTTGAAGTAATTGCTCACAAAATAAAAGAAAATCAAAAATCTATTTAAATGTTTCTTTATTACTATGAAAGCCTTACATTTGCAGCTTTAAAACCAGTGTTAATATAACCATTTTATCTTTTCGATGAGGATCAAGAATAGAGCTCTTTTCGCCTTCTTATTAGCGACACTTTTAACATCCTATCTAGTTCAAGCAAAAGAAAGTCAATCCTCAGGAGATTTAAAATCTGAGATTAAAGAATATATAAACCATCATCTGAAGGACTCACACGATTTCAATCTTTTTTCTTATACCAGTAATAGTAACGAGCATATTTATGTTGGGATTCCATTACCAGTTTTGCTCTGGGATAACGGATTGAAAGTTTTTTCATCATCAAAACTTAAACATGGTGAAGGAGTGGCTAATGTGAATGGAAATCATTACAGGTTATATCATGATAAAATTTATAAAACGAATTCTAATGGAGATATTAAATTAGATGAATTCAATCATCCAACTAATAATCAACCCATAGATTTCTCTTTAACAAAAGGCGTTGTCAGTATAATTTTCACTTGCTTAATAATGTTTCTTATATTTAATCGTCTTGCAAAATCTTATAGCGAAAATGGTTTAATAGCAGTTGGTGTAGGTCGTTTTTTTGAGCCAATTATTTTATATGTAAGAGACGAAATAGCAATTCCCAATATTGGGGTTAAGCACTACAAAAAATATATGAGCTATTTATTAACTATATTTTTTTTCATTTGGTTTTTAAACCTTTTGGGTCTAATGCCATTTGGTATCAATGTAACTGGGAATATTGCAATAACATTCTCTTTGGCACTATTGACGTTTCTAATAACTAACTTTACAGGGAAGAAAGATTATTGGAAGCACATTTTTTGGATGCCAGGAGTCCCATTACCCATGAAGATTGTGTTAGCCCCAATCGAATTACTGGGTGTTTTTATTAAACCGTTTTCTTTAATGATTCGTTTATATGCTAACATATCTGCAGGTCATATTGTATTAATGAGTTTAATAGCATTAATGTTTATTTTTAAAAGTTGGATTGGATCAACGTTATCATTTATATTAGCGTTTTCAATATCAATTATAGAAATATTAGTTGCTCTTTTGCAGGCATATATTTTCACTGTTTTGTCAGCGCTATATTTTGGTTTTGCATCAGAGGAGCATGATCACAATGAATAGTAAAATTTTAATAAAAAGAATGTTTAATTTTTAAAATAAATAAATATGGAAATTCCTTTAATAGTAGGAGCAGGACTTGTTGTAATTGGTGTTGGTATCGGTATTGGTAATATTGGTAGAGGCGCAATGGAAGCAATAGGCCGACAACCAGATGCATACGGAAAAATTCAAACAGCCATGTTAATTGCTGCTGCCCTTGTAGAGGGAATTGGTTTTGCCGCTTTATTTGCTGTATAACCTTATCATCACCTTTTTATAAGGTAGATTAATGCAAAGATTTAAATAATGGAAAAATTAATTAGTGAATTTTCTATAGGATTATTTTTTTGGCAATCAATAATTTTTATTGGTTTGCTTTTTTTATTAAAAAAATATGCATGGGGCCCTATTTTGAGTTCTGTTAACGAGCGTGAAAATTCTATAAAGGACGCTCTAAAGGCAGCAAAAGATGCCCGTTCTGAAATGGAAAATCTCCAATCTGATAATCAAAGGATTCTTAAAGAAGCTCGCGCTGAAAAAGAAGCCTTGCTTAAAGAAGCTCGGAGTATTAGATCAGAGATAATTAGTACGGCTAAAGAAGAAGCAAAAGATGAGGCTCAGAAAATTTTGATTCAAGCACAACAAGCAATTCAAAATGAGAAGCGTACTGCAATAAATGAACTAAAAGATCAGGTAGGTTCTATAGCTGTTGAAATAGCAGAAAAAGTTCTTCGGAAGGAGCTTGAAAGTAAGGATAAGCAAATGGACTTAGTCAATGAAATATTGAAGGATACAGAACTAAAGTAAATGAAAAAATCACGTGCATCGCTTCGTTATGCAAAATCTATCTTATCATTTTCAGAAGAAAATAATACATCCAAGGAAGTAGCGGTAGATATGCAAAAACTATCTGATTTAATGCAGGTAAATAGCGATTTACAAACTGCTTTAGAGAACCCATTAGTAGCGAATGAAAAAAAGCTTATGATACTTAATGGTCTGTTTCCAGATACTTCAGAATCGACAAAAAAATTATTTTCATTAATGGCAGATAATAATCGGTTGACAATTTTGGCTGAATCGGGCTATCATTTTCTTGAATTATATGCCATTTCTAATAAGATAACGAAAGCAACTGTTACCTCTGTTTCTCCACTTACTTCTGACCTTAAAGAAATTGTACTTAAAAAAGCTAAAACTTTTTCAAAAGGAGAATTAAAAATTGAAAATAAAATAGACCCAAATATAATAGGAGGGTTTATATTAAAAATTGGAGACATGCAACTAGACGCTAGCATTACAAGCCAGTTGAAAACAATAAAAACAAAATTAACTAAAGTAAATAAGATCTAAAGAGAATTGATCATGGCAGATATAAACCCCGCTGAAGTATCAGCAATACTTAAAAATCAACTTGAAGGGTACAATTCATCATCCATTGTAGATGAGGTTGGAACAGTGCTTGAGGTAGGAGATGGAATTGCCCGAGTTTTTGGCCTTACCAATGCTCAATATGGAGAATTGGTTTCTTTTGAAGAAGGACTAGAAGGAATGGTGCTAAACCTTGAAGAAGACCATGTTGGTATTGTATTATTAGGGCCATCAAAAGGAGTGAAAGAAGGTGATACAGTCAAACGGACTCAACGAATAGCCTCAATCAATGTAGGAGAGGGTGTTGTTGGGCGAGTACTTGATACTCTTGGCAATCCAATTGACGGAAAAGGTGATATTGAAGGTCAACTTTTTGAAATGCCCCTTGAGCGTAAAGCACCGGGTGTCGTTTTTCGTCAACCAGTCAATGAGCCACTTCAAACGGGAATAAAGTCTATTGACGCTATGATTCCAGTAGGAAGAGGGCAAAGAGAATTAATAATTGGTGATCGTCAAACAGGAAAAACAACAGTTTGTATAGATACCATACTAAATCAAAAAGAATTTTATGATGCAGGAGAACCTGTATATTGTGTTTATGTTGCAATTGGTCAAAAAGCATCCACAGTAGCCGCAATTGCTAAAACACTTGAAGACAAAGGAGCAATGGCTTATACCACAATAGTTGCTGCTAATGCATCTGACCCAGCACCAATGCAGGTTTATGCACCTTTTTCTGGAGCAGCAATAGGAGAATATTTCAGAGACACAGGTAGACCAGCATTAATTATTTACGATGATTTATCAAAACAAGCTGTCGCTTATCGTGAGGTATCTTTATTATTACGTCGCCCCCCAGGTAGAGAGGCATATCCAGGGGATGTATTTTACTTACATTCCCGACTATTAGAGCGAGCAGCAAAAGTTATTGCCGATGATAGTATTGCGAAAGAGATGAATGATCTACCAAAAGCTTTAAAAGACAAGGTAAAAGGCGGTGGCTCTTTGACCGCTTTACCTATTATTGAAACTCAGGCTGGAGATGTTTCTGCATATATACCAACAAATGTAATTTCTATCACTGACGGGCAAATTTTCCTAGAGTCAGATCTTTTTAATTCTGGAGTAAGACCCGCTATTAATGTTGGAATTTCTGTATCTAGAGTAGGTGGCTCAGCTCAAATAAAGTCAATGAAGAAAGTATCCGGAACTTTAAAACTCGATCAAGCTCAATTTAGAGAATTAGAGGCTTTTGCAAAGTTTGGATCAGATCTAGATGCTGCTACATTAGGTGTAATTGAAAAAGGTAAGAGAAATGTAGAGATTTTAAAACAAGCACAAAATGATCCTTTTACAGTAGAAGAGCAGACTGCAATTATTTATGCAGGGTCCAAAAATTTATTACGTTCAGTTCCAGTTGAAAGTGTTAAGGCATTTGAACAGAATTTCTTAGAGACGTTAAGGAAAAAACACAAGAAAACTTTAGCAGAACTTAAAGCAGGAAAACTAACAGATGCTGTATTAGATACACTTAATGCGGTAGCAAAAGATACTTCAGCACAATTTGAATAAATAATGGCCAACCTAAAGGAAATAAGAAATAGGATTGCATCAGTATCATCAACAATGCAAATTACTAGTGCCATGAAAATGGTGTCCGCGGCAAAATTAAAAAAAGCTCAAGACGCTATTACTATGATGCGCCCTTATTCAAGTACATTAAAACAATTAATTCAAAATTTAAGCAGTTCCTTGGATGGTGACTCTCAAAACCCATATTCAGATATTCGATCTAAGAAATCAATTTTGTTAGTTTCAATAACATCTAATAGAGGCCTTTGCGGGGCCTTTAACACAAATATTATTAAAAGAACAAAGCAGTTAGCCGGAGAAGACTACAAGGATAAAAAAGTTTCTTTGATGACTATTGGCAAGAAAGGATCTGAAATTTTGAGCAAAACGGGGAAGGTTGTCTCAAGTCATGACAATCTTTTTGATAATTTAAATTACAACGATGTGGGAAAAATTGCGCAATTAGTGATGGATGATTTTGAGGAGAAAATTTATGATGAAGTTGTTTTGATATACAATCGATTCAAAAACGCCGCTACACAAATAGTACAAGTCGAACCCTTTTTACCAATCATCCCATCAGAAAAAACGCAGACTAGTTCAAGTACAGATTATATTTTCGAGCCAAGCCAGGCAGAAATTGTAAATGAGCTTTTGCCAAAATCCTTGAAGATCCAATTATTTAAGGCATTACGGGACTCATTTGCTAGTGAACATGGCGCAAGAATGACTGCAATGCACAAAGCAACAGATAATGCTACCGATTTAAGAGATCAGCTTAAATTGACATACAACAAAGCCCGTCAAGCTGCAATTACTAATGAAATTCTTGAAATTGTTGGAGGCGCCGAGGCTCTTAATAATTAATCTTTGCAAAAAAAGTAAAGTAAAAGATTCGGTGATATTTTAAAAGTTGTTATTCTTAAATAATTATTTCTTTAGCGAAAAAAAAATATTATTCTAATTTTTTATTAGGGTAATTCAATTTTTTAAAAGACATACTTTTATAATAAGATTGATCCAAGATTATAATCTAAGAAAAATTCAACTCATTTGCTTTTTTTGATAAATAGATTCAGAATCCTTCCTGTAATATCTCTAATTAAAGATGAGGCATTTTTTTTTGAATACTCTATATCCAAGGGGCCATTTTGTATTGAAAAAAGACCAGAAAATCCTGCTTCATACAACTTAGAATAGGGACCTTCTATATTTCCAGCTATTCCAACTACTGGCACATTATATTTTTTCCCCAGATTGGCTACTCTGCCAGTAACTTTTCCATCTGTTGATTGTTTATCAATTTTTCCCTCAGCCGTAAAAATTAAATCTGATTTTTTAATAATATTTTCAAGCCCAACCATATTTGCTAATATCGAAAATCCAGACACTAAAGAGGCATTGAAAAAACCATGCATTCCAGCTGCAGTACCACCTGCAGCACCCCCTCTTTTTATCTTTGCTATTGAACGCATAAACTGTTTTTCTAATACTTTTGAAAATTGTGTAAGACTCTTTTCTAATATTTTTTATGTCGGTTTTACTTGCTCCTTTCTGGGGGCCATATATAGTAGATGAACCAAAACTTCCAAGAAGAGGATTATTTACATCACAGGCAACTTTCCATTTTATACTTTTAGGAATTTGAGGAGGTATAATAGATTCTAATGAACTCAGAGACCCTCCTCCTCTTTCAAGTGATTCCCCTTTTTTATCTAACAATTTTCCACCTAATGCTTCAAATATTCCAGCACCTCCGTCATTTGTAGCACTACCACCAACCCCCAGAATAATTTCTTTACAGCCCCTGGATAAAGCATCTTTAATAAGCAAGCCAGTTCCATAAGTAGATGCCTTTAAAATGTTACGTTTTTCATTTTTAATTTGTGCTAATCCAGAAACTTGTGATAATTCAATCCACGCCGCTTTTCGATCCATAAACAGAAAATAATCACCATTACATTTATCTCCTAATGCATTTTCAGTTTCACAATTGATAAGTTTACCTTTTGAAAATTTAAGTAAAACGTCAAGCGCCCCTTCGCCTCCATCAGAGAAAGGAATCTTTACTACCTCCGCTTTTGGAAGAACCTCAGATATACCCTTATGAATTGATCGGCAAACTTCATTTGCTTTTAAGCATTCTTTAAATGAATCAGGAATTATGAGTATGCGCATTGAATCTAATGACTTAAATTATCCAAAGTCTAGTAAATAAAAATACTCAAAAATAATATTCTAAGGAGCTTAGATTAATGTTTTGACAATAGCATTATTTCTATTACAAATCATTTATCTAGGGTTATAATTGAAAAAAATTTATATTTGAGGGCTATTAAATGAAAAAGAAACATGAAGATAATCCCACAAAAATTCGCTTTTCTCACTTTTCTCATATGTATTTTATTAAGTAATTGTGATAAAGGCAGTGTTCAAGAAGAAGAAACTATTGAACAGGAAAATACTGTAGCAATTGTAGATCCATTTTATGCAGATCTCGATGAAAATAGTTCATTAGAGGAATATTGGGACTTATTTGTTGCAGATGCTATTCGTTCTGGGAAACCAGATCCTGGATCAGACAGAAACATCAACATTTTTTTTGGAAGCGAACCGGATTTTGCTTCAGGAGTTACTGCTGATCACGCTGGGAGGGCATATGATGTTTGTAATCAAGAAACTGTAAGCTTTGAAATTATAAAGTCTTTTTGGGAAGATTATTCAGTTGTACAAAGGCTTTATACTTTTTATCACGAGGCAGGTCATGCACGATATAGATATCGTCATCCTTGTGAATCTTCAGAATGCACTGGTGCACCTGAAGACTACCCTATAATGTGGCTTTCTGTACTCCCCTCAAATACACCATTAGAAGAATTTATTAAAGACAAGGACAATTTTTTCAAAAGAAATTGGGAAGGTGTTCGTTATTTTGATTGCTCATAAAATAAAATTCTATTTTGTAGCATGAAAAATGGGATTGGTTAATTTACTAATATTAACCTTTATGATCATAACCAGTTTTTATCTTATCCAAATTAGTCGATAAAGTCCTTACAAATTCTTCTTAAATTTTCTGTAATTTTAAGATTATAATGAGCATTCCTATTGATCACTTTTTGTCTTTAATTTTAGTTGTTTCCGGGATAATTTTTTGTTTAGCAGCCTTTTTACATAAAAGATTTCCACCTAAACAAATTAATTCCTTTTATGGATATCGAACTAGGAAGTCCATGAAAAATATTGAATCATGGAATTTCGCTCAAAGCTTATCATCCAAGAAAATGAAAAATATGTCTTTCCGCATGATTGGCTTGGGCCTCATTATGAGTTTTGTAAAACTAGAAATATTTTTATCCCTTTGGATAGGAATAACAATAGTAATTAGCATGGTTGTTTTAGTGATTTTTCAAATTGAAAATGAATTAAAAAAACACTTCTCAAAAAAGTAATTATAGTTAACAAAAACAGGGAAAGATTTTTTTAATATTAAAAAAGAAACGGTTGATTTTGTAAATTTAATTTTACAAAACAAGCCAAATGATAGAAGTTTCTATTCAAAATGAAAGCCCTTATGATCTTCCTGCTTATGCAACAGAGTATGCTGCAGGAGTTGATCTAAAGGCTGTTTTAGCTAGCCCAATAGTTCTAAAACCTTTAGGAAGAAAAATTATTGGAACCGGATTAAAAATTGCCTTACCTGTAGGTTATGAGGCTCAAGTAAGGCCCAGAAGCGGACTAGCAGCCAAACATGGAATATCAGTTTTAAATTCACCAGGAACAATTGATTCAGATTATCGCGGAGAAATTGGGGTTATACTCATTAATCTTTCTAATGAAGAATTTAGTATTAATCCTGGAGAACGTATAGCCCAATTGGTGCTTGCAAAGCATGAGCAAATTAAGTGGAAAATAAATGAAAAATTATCTTCCACAATTCGTGGATCAGATGGATTTGGAAGTACCGGGAAAAAATAATCAATGAAGAAGAATTTTAATATTGGGTTGATTTTATTATCTACTGTAATGCTTTTTTCAGGGTGTAAAACCGTAGCAGTTTTACCCACTAAAACACCATTGAAAAATGCTAATTTGGAGGCCTTGGTTTCTAGGATAAAAAGTAATTACCCTAAAGTGAATAAATTACGATCACGTATAAAAGCAACCTATGACAACGGGAAACGAGAACAACAAATAATTATCCAATTTAGAATGGAGAACAAAAAGAAACTATGGTTAAGCGCTACCATGTTAATTCCAATTGCTAAACTAATGATTACTCCAAATCAGGTCTCTTTTTATGAAAAATTCCAAAAATCTTATTTTCAAGGGGGCTTTGATCTAATAAACAAGCCCTTTGGAACTAATTTTAGATATTCAGATGTTGAAAATTTATTTTTGGGGAAACCCATTCTCGATCCAGGATATGGAAGGTGGAAACAAATATCTAATCCTCAGTATTACATTCTTATACCCCAGGGGAAAAGGGCAGGATTAAAACCTACCTTATTTTTTGATCCAGTAACTTTTTTACTTAAGGAACAGCGAGTTATAATTCCACAAAATAATTATTCGATTACTATAAAATATTTACAACATTTAAGGATAGAAGGGAAATCTGTTCCTAGCCTTATAGAGATTATTTTATTTGACGGTAATGAAAGACAATCTTTAAAGCTTGAATTTACTAGAACCTATTTAACGGAGGAAATAAATTTCCCGTTTGAAATTCCTAAGGGCTATTCTAAAATTAGGTTTTAAATGAATAAAGGTTTTTATATCCTGATATTTTTTGCCTTGGGATTTGGGCAATTAAAAGCTCAACAAACCTCAAAGCAACAAAAGGAATTAGAAGCTCAAAGAATTCGCTTAAAAAAAGAGATAAAGCAAATTAATACAATTCTATTTAAGAATTCAAAAACAAGGAAAAATGCTTTAACTGAAGTTGAAGATCTTCAGGTTAAACTCAATGTCCGTTCAGAATTAATTAAGGTTACTAATCAGCAGGCCAATCTTCTTACATCGAAAATTAGAATAAATGAAAAGAACATTTCAGTTCAAAGAAAAGAATTAGAGGACCTTAAATCGGAATATGCTAATTTGATTAGAAAATCATATGAAAGTAAATCTCTACAGAATCGACTGATGTTTTTGTTTTCTTCTGAAAACTTTCTTCAAGCTTATAAAAGACTTCGATATTTGAAACAATATGTCCGATACAGAAGAAAACAAGGTAAGGCTATATCAGAAAAAACAAAATTATTACAACAGCTTAATCAAATGTTGAGCAATGAAAAAGCTGACAAAATTCTTTTGATAGAAGAAAATCGAATTGTTCAAAAGGAAATTGAAAAAGAAAAAAAAGAACAAAACACTTTGATTAAGAATTTAGAACGAAAGCAAAAAAAACTAGCTTCTCAAATTTCAAAAAAAGAAAAACAACAGAGAGCTATTGACCGGGAAATTAATCGATTAATTAGGGAAGCTATTGCAGCATCAAATAGTCGTGCTGGGAAAAAAGGAAAGAAAACTTTTCAATTAACTCCCGAAGCAAAGTTACTTGCCGATAATTTCATATCGAATAAAGGGCGCCTTCCCTGGCCATTAGAAAAGGGAATTGTTGTTCAAGATTTTGGTAGGCAAAGACATCCTGTAGTAAAAACAACTATTATACAAAGTAATGGAGTTGTTATAGCGACAGAACCTTTAGCACAAGTCCGAGCAGTTTTCGAAGGAGAAGTTATGTCAGTAATTGTAATAAAAGGAAGCAACCCTTCAGTATTAATAAGACACGGAAACTTTATAACATTATATACTAATCTGGCAAAACTCTATGTTAAAAAGGGAGAAAAGGTCAATGCTAAACAGGCCATAGGAGAGGTTTTTACTAATCAACAAACAGGTAAAACACAACTACAATTTGGTATTTTCAATAACGTTAAAGCACTTAATCCGAAAGATTGGGTATATCAAATGTAAACTAACGCTCCTCTAGATACCATGCATCTTCTTTAAGAGTATACTTTAGGAAATATAACATATTAATGGCTTCTTTTTTGGAATTATATCTACCGTAAGCAACTCTGTAAAGTCCTTCAGGATTAACTTCAGCCAAAGCAGCCGGGTAACCCTCTGCTTTTAACTTAGCAACTTTATTTTCAGCATTTTTTATGTAACGATAAGAACCTGCTATAACGCTGAAATATATTTGATCTAAAACAATTTTTTCAATGGGATTTGCCTGGACAGAAAGATTAACAGAATTTAAACTTCCAATATCAAAAGCAGCTTCTTGAACATTAAGTTTTATTTGTTTTTGAGCCTTTTCCTGTTCTGCTACTTGTTGTTCAGTCACATAACGGTCTCCAAAATAGTATGAAGCACCAAATAAAGCTAATCCTATAATCCCGATAGCAGCATATCGAAATATAGGAGACTTTCTTTTCTTTTCTTTTTGTTCTGGAGTAAACATTAAGTTATCATTATTATTAGTATCATCCATAATATTTTTAGGTTTTGATTCATTTGAAACTTTTATAATTTTTTGGCGCTGGTATTTGTAAAGTCCAAAAGATTTTATTTCAAAATTAATTTTATCTAAGGGGGTAAATTGAATTTTATTATCTCGATTTAATTGAATTTCTCCTACACCAGGAAAAAGTATGATTTGCGTTTGTAGCCTTTTTTTCATACTACTTACTTCTTTTTCAATAGCTCGTAGTGAAGATTCATAGGACATATTTTCTCTTCTAGCTATGAAATGTGCTAGTAATCCATCGTTTACAAAAAGAAGTTGATTAAAATTAACCTCTTTTCTTGGCGGACAAAACACGCCTTTATGATCTATCTTTACCTTAAGAGAACGAGTTAGAAAAGCACCGAACTGAGGTATAGTTACACACTCATATTGAAAAAGTAATTCTTGTATATATCTACTTAATTGCATTAAATCAAAAGTAATAAAATTATAACACAAAACTTTAAATGAATTTAAAGAAGAGGGAGTCTTAAATTATTAGTAACCTACTTTATCTCTAACACGAAGTAAAACTTCACGAGCAATTTTACGAGCCTTTTCTGCACCTTTAGCTAGAGCAATGTGAACTTCCTCAGGGTTTTGATGTAAATGATTATAAAGCTGTCTTTCTTTAGCAAAATTTCTGAGAATACATTCGAAGAGTTGCTGTTTAGCGTAACCGTAACCCATACCACCAGTCTCATATTTTAATCTTAATTCTTCAACTGACGTTTTATCAGCCAAAAGCGAATAAATAGCAAATACGTTACATTTATTAGGGTCCTTAGAAGACTCTAAAGGTTTACTATCGGTTTGGATACTCATTATTTGCTTCTTAAGTTTTTTTTCAGGCAAAAAAATATTTATTGTATTGTTCTTTGATTTACTCATCTTTTGGCCATCAGTACCCGGGATATTTTGAGTGCTTTCTTGTATTTTAGCTTTAGGCACTATAAATGTTTTTCCCATTTGATGGTTGAAACGCGAAGCAACATCACGAGTAATCTCAAGGTGTTGTAACTGATCTTTACCTACAGGTACAACCTCTGCATCATACAGCAAAATATCAGCTGCCATTAGCATTGGATAGGTAAATAATCCTGTATTAATATCAGACAGGTTTTCAGATTTATCTTTAAAAGAGTGAGCAAGTGTTAAGCGTTGATAAGGAAAGAAACAATTTAGGTACCACGTTAATTCAGCAACTTCACTCACATCACTTTGACGATAAAAATGAGTTTTTTCCGTATCAAGTCCACATGCCAGCCAAGTAGCTGCAGTTGCAAAAGTATTTTCACGCAGTTTTTCTCCATTTTTAATTTGAGTAAGAGAGTGCAAATCAGCTATAAACAAAAACGAATTATCCTTTGTGGCTTTAGCCATCTTTATAGCAGGAAGTACCGCGCCCAAAAGGTTGCCTAAGTGAGGTGTGCCGGTTGATTGAACTCCTGTTAAAATTCTTGCCATTTGAAAGCTTTTGACAAATGTACGGTTCCTCAAATAGTGGAGCAACTCTAGCTATAATATTTTTTGAAGCGTAGCTTAAGAGGGGGTTAAAAAATTAAAGGGCATTTTTACTAATAAGGACCATTAAAATATCAAGATAAATAATTGTATCATTATAAAAAATATAATGCTTAAACTTCTGTAAATAATATCTTTGAATCATGAGAAAATTGATCTTAATACTATGGAGAGCTTGGTTTTATTTTCTTTGTACAGTTCCTGTTATTATACTTTTTATTCCTTTGGTGTTTTTTGTTACAATTCCAAATGGATACAAATATCTTTTTTGGATTGCTCGAAATATTTGGTCCCCTTTCGTTCTTTTTGGGATGGGTTTCTGGATCAAAAGGCTTAATTCATTTCCGTCCGAAAGGAAAAGTATGGTAATCTTAGCAAACCATTCAAGTTACATTGACATAATGCTAATGTTTCGAATGAGAAAAACACCTTTTGTATTTGTAGGGAAAAAAGAATTGACAAAAATCCCTTTTTTTGGATATTTATATAAAAGAGCAGCTATTACAGTAGACCGAAGTTCATCGGAGAGCAGAAAAAAAGTATATGAAAGTGCCCAAAGTGTGATTGAAAAGGGTTACAGCATTTGTATTTTTCCAGAAAAAGATTATTTAGATGAAATGATTTTGTTAAACACATTCAAAAAGGGAGCTTTTAAATTAGCAATAGAACATCAACTTCCGATATTTCCAATCATTTTCTATGACTGTAAAAGAAAGTTTCCATGGCATACTCATTTTGGTTATGTTGGTTCTTTGAGAGTGAAAGCTTTGGACCTTGTTGATACAAATGGAATGATAGAAAAAGACATAGACAGGCTTTCATTACTTTTACACAAAAAAATTAAAGATCATTTGTTGTCTGATACCAAAAAAAATTCAATAAATGCAATTGAGTTGTGGAGAAATAGAACTCCTCATTAGTCATTTACTTTTTTAAGTGTATCCATTATTTTATTCTCAAGTTCTTCCATTAATTCAGGGTTATCGTTGAGTAGACTTTTAACTGCATCACGTCCTTGCCCAATCTTAGTGTCTCCATAGCTAAACCAAGAGCCACTTTTTTTGATTATTTCGTAATTTACACCAAGATCTATAATCTCTCCAATTTTTGATATCCCTTCACCATACATGATATCAAACTCTGTGGTTCTAAATGGGGGGGCAACTTTATTTTTAACTACTTTAACTCGGGTCTTATTCCCTAATACTTCCGATTCTGCACTTTTAATTTGTGTTGACCGGCGAATATCTAATCGAACTGAAGCGTAAAATTTTAGAGCATTACCTCCAGTTGTTGTTTCTGGATTTCCAAACATAACACCAATTTTTTCACGAAGTTGATTAATAAAAAACACTGTACAATTAGTTTTACTTATTGAGGCGGTAAGTTTTCTTAAGGCTTGAGACATTAGTCTAGCATGAAGTCCCATTTTAGAGTCTCCCATTTCACCTTCAATTTCGCTTTTTGGGGTTAGTGCAGCTACAGAATCTACCACAACAATATCTATTGCACCAGAGCGTATTAAATTGTCTGCTATCTCAAGCGCTTGTTCCCCGTTGTCAGGTTGAGAAATAATAAGCTCCCCAACATTGACACCAAGTTTTTCTGCATAAAAGCGGTCGAATGCATGCTCAGCATCAATAAATGCTGCTATACCTCCTGCCTTTTGACATTCAGCTATTGCATGTAGCGTTAGAGTAGTTTTACCTGAAGACTCTGGGCCATAAATCTCAATCACTCTACCTCGAGGATATCCGCCTACACCCAGTGCGATATCAAGCCCTATTGAACCTGAGGATATAGACTCTACCTCTTCAATCACTTCATCTCCCAATTTCATAACAGCTCCTTTACCATAAGTTTTATCTAACTTATCTAGGGTTAATTGAAGGGCTTTTAACTTAGCACTATTTTGATCTGTCATAACTTGATTTTTAGCTAATGTACAGTTTCTTCTTTCTGCTTCCAAGTTCGTTATAACTGCATTATTAACAATTTTTTTTTGTAGGTTTAAAGAAAAACAATCTAATGAAAAAATTCATTACTCTTCTTTATCTATTGACAACTCCTCTTTTATCCCAAGATATATTACCTCTTCGCGAAAGAGCTAGTTTGATTGATCAAATTCAAAAAGAGCGTATTGAAAAGCTTTTACCAAAATTAATGGAGGAGCAGGATATCGATGTATGGGTTATGATTACGAGGGAGTATAATGAAGATCCAATTGTTAAAACACTTTTGCCACCAACCTGGCTTAATGCTAGAAGAAGAACTATTCTAGTTTTTTCAAAAACTGAAAACGGTATTGACCCAGTAGCAATCTCTAGATATAATTTTGGTAAAAACATTCGTTCTATTTGGAATAAAGAACAACAACCTAACCAATGGCAAGCTCTTTCAGATTACATAGTTAGTAAAAACCCACAAAAAATTGGAGTTAATATGTCTGAATACTATGGTATTATTGATGGGTTAGCAAAAACAGATTATGATGGGCTAATTCAAGCCCTACCTTCTAAATATCAAAAACGAATTGTATCTGCAGAAACTCTTGGTGTCCGATGGATCGAAACTCGTACAAGTTTAGAGATGAAACTTTATAGTCAGTTAGTTGAAATTACTCATAAAATTATTCAGGAAGCTTTTTCTACCAGAGTCATAACACCAGGTGTTACAAAAACAGATGATGTTGTTTGGTGGATGCGTGAAAAAGTTTTGAATTTGGGTCTAGAAACATGGTTTCATCCAACAGTTGATATTCAGCGCTCAGGGCAAAGTGATTTATATGGTTTTGACGGTAAACCAAAATTTGATACAATTATGCCAGGAGACTTAGTGCATTGTGATTTTGGAATTACATATTTAACTTTAAATACAGATTGTCAAGAGCTGGCTTATGTTCTTAAACCCAATGAAATAGAAGCGCCACAATTTTTAAAAGATGCACTCGCTGAAGGCAACTCAGTTCAGGACTTTTTGACAGATAATTTTAGAAAGGGTAGAACTGGAAACGAAACGTTGAAAACAGCTATTAAAGACAGTAAAAAAGCTGGTTTAAGACCACAAATTTATACCCATCCGCTTGGGCTATATGGACATTCTGCAGGAACCACATTTGGAATGTGGGATTCTCAAGACGGAGTAAATGGATCAGGCGATCACCCACTATATGAAAATACAGTATATGCAATCGAATTAAATGCTAAGGTTTATATTAATGAATGGAATAAAGATATTCGAATTATGCTTGAAGAGGCAGGTTATTTTGGCCCTAAAGGCTTTAGATACGTTAATGGTCGACAAAAAGATTTAATTTTAATCGGAGGTAAAAGTAACTACTTGGAATAGATCTTAATTTAACGATATCTAAATAGAGAGCCTAAAAAACCTCCATGAAAACTAACTTTCAGATCTTCCTAATTTTTTTGTTTACAGTAAGTAATATATCTTGTGAGATAGAGAAATCTTTAGAATTTACTTCAAAAAGTATTATAGGAGATTGGGACATTGAAGGAGGTGGTATTATATCTATTGAATCCAATTCTTTTTCTCTATCTGCTGGTTGCAATACTCTTTTTGGAGACGTAACCATTAAAAACAAAAATTTGTTTTTTTCAACCATTGCTTCCACACGCATTTCATGTCAAGAAGAAGAAATAAGTAATAGAGAACAGAAATTAGCAGATCTATTAGGCAACAAAAATCTTTCATTCTTAATAAAGGATGACCGTGCTGAATTATATAATATTAATGGAGAAATAATTTTAATTTTAATTCGCCCAACAAATGTAAATTTAATAAATGAGTGGTCTCTAATTTCTTTAAGATCTAATGATGGAGTAAGCTCCTCAGTATTGGATAAAAATACTGGGATTATATTTCTAAATAACAGTGAAGTGAAAATATTTACAGCCTGTAATAATGGGGGGGGTAATTTTTTTGAGGAATTTAACAATATAACTTTTTCTGATTTGAGTTTTACAGAACAAGCATGTGATCAAGAAAAAAATATCAGGGAACAGGAATTCACGAGCGCTCTTTCTGAAATTAATAGTTATTCAATTCTCAGAAATATTTTGTCACTTGAAAAAGATGATATAGAATACATTAGATTCAGTTTAAAGGATTAAGGATTTATATCATTGTTCTAAGCCTTCAAATAATTCAATTTGACTACCTTTATCACATCACTTTTAAATGTTTATAGTATGCAACTGTATAACAAACTAAGTGCGCTCGAACGGTCGACAATTTTAGAGGAGTCTGGTTCTGAGCGCTTGACTTTATCTTTTTATAAGTATGCGCATATTGGAAATCCACAACTTTTTCGAGATCATTTATTTTTATCTTGGGATTCTCTTGAAGTCTTAGGGAGAATATATGTTGCCCATGAGGGTATTAATGCTCAACTATCGCTTCCTGCGGTGAATTTTAAAGAATTTAAAAAACATTTAGAAAGCATATCTTTTTTAAAAGATGTTAGATTAAATATTGCTGTTAAACAAGATTTAAAATCATTTTTAAAACTTACTATAA
>JBJKWV010000023.1:0-24388 GCA_045561915.1 Flavobacteriaceae bacterium | reverse complement strand
GTATATTTTTGGTTTTCTTCATCCCATCCAACAGCTGCATAAAGCTTTTTAATTTCTTTAGTATAAAAATCTTTTGTATATCCGTTTTCCAAATCCTCTTCTCCATTATACTCAGCAATATTTTGATGACAGTTCATACAAACATTTAAAGAAGGAATTCCAGAGTGTTTTGAAACACGTGCCGAAGAATGACAATATTTACACTCAATTTGATTAGCACCCGCATGTATTTTATGAGAATAATGAATTGGTTGAAGAGGCATATATCCTTGATCAACCCCTACTTGCATAAAGTAACCATAAACAAAATATGCACTACTAAATAACAGAAGAATAACCGAGATCATTACTAAAAACTGGTTTTGAACAAAAGCAAGCCAAATTGGTGTGCGTTTTGGTTTAGGATCTGGTTTAATTTCTACTCCACTGAGTTTTGCAATTCTCATTAAAGTGCGTTGCACTAAGAAAAGCATTGTTACAAGTATGACAAAAACTAAAGTAAGTGCAATTAGAATTAAAGTATTGCTAACACCAACCCCAGACTCTTGAGATGAAGCAGCGGTAGGAACAGTGGCAACTGCAACAGGAACTGGAGGAACATAATCAGTGTAGGCTAAAATATTATCAATATCTAAGTTGGATAGTTGAGGAAAAGAAGTCATAACAGACCCGTTATATTCCTCGTAAATTGCTACTGCTTGGGCATCTCCAGACTTAACCATAGCAGTACTGTTTTTAATCCAAGCGTACAGCCACTCTTTATCATACTTCGCTGAAACACCTCTAAGCGCTGGTCCCACAGCTCTTTTATTTAGCTTGTGGCAAGCAGCACAATTAGCATTAAAAAGTTTTTTCCCTGCTTGAACAGCAGCACTATTATCTGCTACTGCTATTTCCTGCGCTGAAATTTTCTGCACAAAAGAAATACTAATTAATACGACAAAATGTAAAAGGAATAATCTCAATCTTTTGATGGATGTAATTATTTTTATTGAGTCTGTGATTTTATGCACAATTTATTTCTAAAAACTAAACAAAAATACAGCATAGAACCCTTTTAATTAGGCTATAGAATTAAGATTTTATTAATTTATAATTGTTCTAAATAAGGATTAAGATTTGTTAAATTTTACTACCATAAAAAGAATTTTTCGTTTTTTTGTTAAATGAAAAATTCTGTCTGTAAACCATTGATTTTATTCACTTTTTTAATTGGTTTCAATTTTATCTATTCTCAAGAAGAAAAATTAAACATTAAACAGGACCCTAGAATTGATAGTTTACTTAAAACAAAAATCGAGAATGATAGAGAACAATTTAGAACTACATATTTTACACTTCAATTATATTATGGTGATTTAAATTCAGCAGAGGAAACTTTGGAAAAATGTAAAGAAAAATTTCCTCATATTCCCGTTGAATTAAGCTTTGAAACACCTAACTATAAGGTACAGGCAGGAAGGTTTATAGAAAAGGTAAATGGATTAAAAACATTAGATACTCTGAAGAATTTTTTTCCTTCGGCATTTTTACTTTCTAGAAAAGATTAAAGGGACTTTTTAATTGCAATTTCTTGGAAACATTCCAGAATATCCCCTATTTTGATATCGTTGTAATTATTAATTTGTAATCCACAATCATATCCTTTTGCAACTTCTTTGACGTCGTCTTTGAATCGTTTTAGTGATATTAAATCTCCTGTAAAAATAACAACTCCTTCACGAATTATTCTAATATTAGAATTTCTAAAAATTTTTCCAGATGTAACCATACAACCTGCAATTGTTCCAACTTTGGATATTTTAAAAGTTTCTCTAATTTCAACATTACCGGTGATTTCCTCTCTCATTTCAGGAGATAGCATCCCTTCCATGGCGTCTTTTACCTCATTTATAGCATCATATATAATAGAATAAGATCTAATATCAATTTCTTCTTTCTCAGCGATTTCACGAGCATTACCCATTGGACGAACATTAAACCCAATAACGATTGCATCTGATGCAGAAGCTAATAAAACGTCTGACTCTGTTATGGCACCAACACCTTTATGAATAATATTTATTTCAATTTCGTCAGTGGATAGTTTTTGAAGTGAATCTGTAAGTGCTTCAACAGATCCATCAACATCTCCCTTGAGAATAATATTAAGTTCTTTGAACTCTCCAAGTGCAATTCGCCTTCCAATTTCATCTAATGTAATGTGTCTTTGAGTTCGAACACTTTGTTCACGAACTAATTGAGTTCTTTTGGCAGCAATCTGTTTTGCTTCTCTTTCATCTTCAAGAACTAAAAAAGTATCTCCAGCCTGCGGAGCACCATCTAATCCTAAGATAGAAACAGGTGTTGCTGGAGGAGCTGAATCAAGAGTCACTCCCCTTTCATTGAATATTGCTTTAACTTTACCGCTTTGCTTTCCTGCAAGCAGATAGTCTCCCATATTAAGAGTTCCATTTTGAATTAGTATTGTTGAAACATATCCTCTCCCTTTATCCAGGAAAGCTTCTACTACTGTTCCCTTTGCTTTTCTGTTAGGATTAGCTTTTAACTCAAGTAATTCAGCCTCAAGTAGTACTTTTTCTAAAAGCTCATTAACTCCAGTTCCATTAAGTGCAGAAATATCTTGTGATTGAATTTTCCCTCCCCAATCTTCTACCATCAAATTCATACCTGCTAAAGCTTCTTTTATTTTGTCAGGATTAGCATTTTCTTTATCTATTTTGTTGATTGCAAAAACAATAGGTACGCCAGCTGCTTGAGCATGACTAATAGCTTCTTTGGTTTGTGGCATAATATCGTCATCAGCGGCCACAACAATTATAGCAATGTCCGTAACTTGAGCTCCCCTAGCGCGCATGGCTGTAAAAGCTTCGTGTCCAGGAGTATCTAAAAATGTGATTTTTTCTCCGTTTTCAAGAGTAACGCCGTAGGCTCCAATATGTTGGGTAATTCCTCCAGATTCACCAGCAATAACATTTTCTTTTCGAATGTTATCAAGTAAAGATGTCTTGCCATGATCCACATGACCCATGACTGTTACAATTGGTCCCCTTGGAAATAAATCTTCAACTTTGTCAGTCTCTTCCTCTATATTTTCCTCAAGCTCAGCTTTTTCAAAACTAACTTCATAATCAAATTCTTCTGCAACAATAGTCAAGGTCTCGGCATCGAGACGTTGATTCATGGTAACCATAATACCTAGGGTCATACAAGCAGAAATAATCTCAGTGGAGGAAATATTCATCATTGTTGCCACTTCTCCAACGGTTATAAATTCTGTAACTTTAAGAACTTTACTTTCAGCTTCAACTTGGGCCATCTCCTCTTCAGACTTCTGGCGATGCTGAGACCTTTTATCTCTTCGGTATTTAGCTCCTTTTGATTTTGTAGTTTTACCCTGAAGCTTTTCAAGAGTCTCGCGAATTTGCTTTTGGACCTCCTCTTCGGTAGGTTCCTCTTTTTGTATTGGGACAATACGATTCTTTGGCTTATTACTCCCTTTTAAATTGTTATTAGATGGTTTTATGTCCTTACTTATTCTCTTGCGTTTTCTTTTTCTAGCGTCTTCAACTGTCTTCTCTTTTTTATTGACTTCTTCTAAGTTTATTGTCTGTCCTGTCTTTTTCGGACCTGACAATTTCTTATACTTAGTTGTTAAGGTTTCATTATCCTCTTCATTATTATCAACATCTGTTTCTGATATAGAGTCATCCTTTAAAACTGTCGTTTCTGTAACATGTCCATTAGATGAATCA
This sequence comes from Flavobacteriaceae bacterium, assembly GCA_045561915.1. Taxonomy (GTDB): domain Bacteria; phylum Bacteroidota; class Bacteroidia; order Flavobacteriales; family Flavobacteriaceae; genus MS024-2A. The sequence continues at coordinate 20,633 of JBJKWV010000023.1, read as the reverse complement.
ATTTTATCTGAAGATGACGAATCAATTTTATTTTGTTTATCAGTGTTTTGTGCAATGATTTTAGATTCAGGTTTATTCTCCTGGGGTGTTTTTGTTTCCTTTTTTGGAGGTTTTTTTAAAGCATCTAAATCAATTTTTCCAAGGGATTTTGGTTTTTCTAAAGAGATCCGATTAGTTTTCAACTCTTCTCTTTTGGCAATTTTATCTAGTCGTTCCTGTTCTTTTTTTTCTTGAATGATTCGAAGAGATTCTTTTTCTTTTCTTTTTTCCTCACCTACTTCATGGGAAGCTACTTTTTTCGATTTATCTTTTTCAAATTCATCTAAAAGTATATCATAAATCTGATTAGTTATCTTCGTAGTTGGACGTGCATCGATTTCAACACCCTTATCATTTAAAAACTCCACAGCACGCTCTAAGGAAATATTTAATTCTCTTAAAACCTTATTAAGTCTTATACTAGGTCTGTCAGCCATATATTAATTTCTATATAAAAATAATAATTATTTTCTCAGTCTATTCTTCAAATTCTTCATTTAGTATTCTTAAAACTTCATCTATAGTTTCTTCCTCGAGATCCGTCCTTTTAATTAAATCGCTCTTGTCAAGTTCTAAAATACTCTTCGCTGTATCAAGTCCAACTTTTTTAAATTCACCTATTACCCATTCTTCAATTTCATCACTAAACTCTTTAAGTTCAATATCCTCTTCAACACCTTCTCGAAAAACGTCAATCTCATAACCGGTTAACTTACCGGCCAATCGAATGTTAGAACCTCCCTTACCAATGGCTTTAGAAACTTCCTCGGGGTTTAAAATAACTTCAACGCGTTTAGTTTCTTCATCGATTTTGAGAGAGTTCACTTTAGCAGGGCTTAATGCTCTTGAAATGAATAGTTGTAAATTATTAGTGTAATTAATAACATCTATATTTTCATTCCCTAATTCACGAACGATCCCATGAATTCTTGAACCTTTCATTCCGACACATGCCCCAACAGGATCAATACGATCATCATATGAATCTACTGCTACTTTAGCTTTCTCACCAGGAATTCTGACTGCTTTTTTAATAGTGATTAAACCATCGAAAACTTCAGGGATTTCTTGTTCAAATAACTTTTCTAAAAAGATTGGTGAAGTTCTTGAAAGAATGATTCTAGGCTTATTCCCTCGTAATTCGACACTTTCAATAATACCACGAACATTGTCACCTTTACGGAAAAAATCACTTGGTATCTGACGATCTTTAGGTAAAATTAATTCATTTCCATCATCATCTAAAAGGATGATTTCTCTACTTCTAATGTGGTGAACTTCAGCAGTGTAAAGATCTCCTTCACGATCTTTAAATTTTTTGAAAATATTAGTGCTATCATGCTCAAATATTTTAGCAACCAAATTTTGACGAAGATATTGAACAGACCTTCTTCCAAGATCTACTAATTTTACCTCCTCCGAAACATCTTCTCCAACTTCAAAATCTGGTTCAATTTTTCTAGCTTCAGTTAAAGTGATTTCTTGATTTGGATCCTCAACATTTCCATCTTCTACTACTATTCTATTTCTCCAAATCTCAAGGTCTCCTTTGTCGGGATTAATGATTATATCAAAGTTTTCATCAGACCCAAATTTTCTTTTAAGTGTATTTTTGAAAACATCTTCTAAAATAACCATTAGAGTTACTCTGTCAATTAATTTATCATCTTTAAATTCTGAGAAAGAATCAATTAAGGCAAAATTTTCCATATTCAATTATAAATTTATATAACAACTTTCGCAGAAGCGATAGCATCATACGATAGAGTTTTTTGTTTTTTTACAGTTACTTTTCCTTTACCAATTTTTTTAGGTTCTCTTTGTTTCCATTCTATCGAGAATCCATTTTTACTTACAGCTGAAAGTATTCCTGAAAATTGAGTGCCTTCTGACATCTCAACCTCTAGTTTTCTTCCTATATTTTTATAATACTGACGTTCATTCTGTAAAGTTGAGCCTATACCTGCAGATGCAACCTCCAAGGAAAAATCTTCACTTTCACGATCTAATCGTTGTTCAATAGCTCTACTTATATTAATACAATCTTTAAGTGAAATTCCTTTATCTCCATCCAAAATTACACGAATACTATTATCGATGCCAACTGTCAATTTTATTAAAAATAAAGAGGGATTTTTATCTAATTCTACCCTCAATAAGTTATCTACTTTCGATCTTAAATTCATTTCAAAAAAAAAGGGGACTTTTTAGTCTCCTCCTGTGTTAAATCCAGAATGTCAACAAATATAAAGGAAATTGCTCAATTATTAAAAACTAGCTATATAAATTTATTATTTATTGACAGTTATTTATTTTCATTCCATAATTAATAAAGTCAACAATAGATCTATATGGGTAGATTTCAATAAATCACTATCTTAACTGAAAGATTTTTTTGTGAAAAAAATTATATATGCCCTTTTACTTATTGCAATAACAACAATTATTGTAATGAATTACAAAAATGTGCCAGAATATATTCCTAATCGTGATTATATTAATCTTGAAAATGAAATTCTTGAAGCTTTCATTTTAGCAAAAGATAGCAGTACTATTCAATTACCAGAGGGTCATTTTCTGTTTTCACAGTCTTTAAGTTTAGATGACAAAAAAAATCTTACTATAAAGGGTAAGGGCATGGATAAAACCGTGCTATCATTTAAAGGTCAACAGCAAGGGGCAGAGGGAATTAAAATTACTAATTCTCAAAATATAATTTTGGAGGATTTTTCAATTGAAGATGCAGCAGGAGATAATCTTAAAATAAGTGATACTGATACTATTATTTTGAGGAGAATTCGAACTGCATGGACTGGAAAAGTATCTACTAAAAACGGAGCGTATGGTATTTACCCTGTTTTGAGCACACATATTTTAATTGAAGAATGTGAGGCAATTGGAGCTTCAGATGCAGGAATTTATGTAGGACAATCGCAAAATGTAATAATGCGAAATAACAAAGCTTTTTACAATGTTGCTGGCATTGAAAGTGAAAATAGTTCTCAAGTCGAGATATACAACAATGAAGCATTTAATAATACTAGTGGACTTCTTATATTTAATTTACCAGGACTAGCTGTATATGGAGGTAAAGTGAAGGCATACAATAATAATATTCATGATAATAATCTAAATAACTTTGGAGTAAAAGGTTCAATTGTCAGTGCTGTACCAAAGGGAACTGGTGTAATAATAATGGCTACTCAAGATGTAGATTTCTTTCAAAATAGCATAGCAAACCATAAAACTACAAACCTAGCTGTTGTTAGTTATGAGATTTTTGCTGCAGATCAAGATTTAGAAGCCTCTGGTTTATCTGATTCTTCAGAATCACAAGGGATAAGAACTATTGACTCAGATTATAAAAAAGATCAAAATTATAATCCTTATCCTGGAAGAATATATGTTCGTGATAATTCATTTGAAAATAAACATTATCTCCCTACTTTATCTAATGATTTTGGGAAACTATGGTTATTTAAAAATGGAGGTTCTATTCCAGATATAGCATATGATGGTATATTACCAAATGGGGCGCAACTTTCGGATCCTAATTTTAAAATATGTATTCGGGACAATAAAGAAGCTTCATTTGCATACCTTGATGCATCAAATGAATTTGATGGGTTTTCGAATGACCTAAACCCATTTAATTGCATTATTAGATAATAAGGAAATATGAGTATTTGTAGGTTACTTTTTATTTTACCCTTATTCATTCTGTTATGTAGCTGTAATTCAAAACAACAAAACATTCCTAAAGCAAAAAAAGTAGCGCTAGAATCGCCCTTAATCATTCAAAATTCAAATGAAAATCAACTTCTATCACAATACGATTTTTTTTCTGGAAATTTATCCGACTTGAAGCCTAATGAAGATGTTTTCCCCTACACCCTAAATACTCCTTTGTTTTCAAATTATGCTTATAAAAAACGATTTGTTTATCTACCCAATGGTACTCAAATGACCTATAGTTCAGACGAGGTTTTCACATTTGAAAATGGAACCATATTAATTAAAAATTTTTATTATCCAGAAGATTTTAGAATTAAAGATGGCCCAAAGAAAATTATTGAAACACGTCTACTCATAAAAGGAAGCGATAACTGGAAAGCTTTAAATTATGTTTGGAGAGATGATCAAAAAGATGCAGATCTTAACTACATTGGAAAAAAATTAAATATTTCTTGGACTCATTATAGTGGAATTAAAAAATCTACAGTTTATAATGTTCCAAATAATAATCAATGCAAAAACTGTCATATTAACGGAAAAGATATTAGTCCTATAGGTCCCACTGCAGCTCAATTAAACAGAAAATATAATATGCTCTCAAATCAAATTAATCAACTTGAATTTTATGATAAAAAAGGGTTGTTAAAAAACCTTCCTGATCACGACAATCTTCCAAAATTTGCTGTTTGGGATAATGAAAAAAGTGGAAGTGTTGAGGATCGTGCTAAAGCTTATCTTGATATCAATTGTGCTCATTGTCACCAACCTCAAGGAAGTGCAAAAAACTCTGGTTTGGATCTAAGATTAATCCAGACAAATAAGAGAAAACAAGGCATCTTTAAACCTCCTGTTGCTGCTGGAAAAGGTTCTGGTGATTTACAGTATAGTATTGTCCCAGGTAGTCCTGAAGAGTCAATCATAATTTATCGTATGAAAAGTACTGATCCTGGAGTGATGATGCCTGAAATAGGTAGATCTATTGTGCATCAAGAAGGTATAGACTTAATTTCAGAGTATATCAAAAATTTAAAAGTTAACATCTCCTATTAGTTTATTCAAAAAGATCAATATTTTTAAATTTATCTAATGAAAAGGTTTTAAAATTTTAATTGAAAATTTTAAAAAATTGTATTTTTGCTCGCTATGAAATTTAAAACTCAGGGAACCGGTCTTAGTTTTTCCAAACACCGCAAGAAAAAACAAACACCGTTTGAACGATTGTTCGAAATTTTTAAAGAACTCATTACTCATACATCAGGTGACTTTGACGAGGCTATTGATTGGCTTCGCGAATTAGATAAAGAATATAAACTCACAGATGAGAATTACACAATAGATGATTTTATAAATGACCTGCTTCAAAAATCCTATATCAAGCGCAATGGAGATAGTGGTAAAGGGAATGGGAAAGGAAATGAGATGAGACTAACTCCAAAAACAGAAAAACTTCTTAGAGAGCACGCGCTAAAACAAATTTTTGGGAAACTCAAAAAATCAAGCTCTGGAAATCATAAGACAAAAAAAATAGGTCAAGGTGAAGATAATACAGGTGAGTTTAAAGCATATCAATTTGGTGATTCAATAGAAAAAATTGATATAACTCAAAGCTTTAAAAATGCCCAGATTCGGTCTGTAGGAAATCACTTTACTCTTCAACATGACGACCTAGTTGTTGAAGATAATTTCTTTAAAACTCAAATGAACACTGTATTGATGATTGATATAAGTCATAGCATGATTCTATATGGAGAAGATCGTATTACTCCAGCTAAGAAAGTAGCTATGGCTCTGGCCGAAATGATCACAACACGATATCCCAAAGATACATTAGACATTTTAGTTTTTGGAAATGACGCCTGGCCAATTTCACTTAAAGAAGTTCCTTATCTTGAAGTAGGCCCTTATCATACTAATACAGTTGCAGGATTAGAATTGGCTATGGATTTGCTGCGAAGAAAAAAGAATAGTAATAAACAAATTTTCATGATCACCGATGGGAAACCTAGCTGTTTGAAAATGCCAGATGGTACATATTATAAAAACAGTGTAGGTCTTGACGAAAGCATCGTTGAAAAATGTTGTAATATGGCCAGACAAGCAAAAAAATTGCACATCCCAATTACCACCTTCATGATCGCTCAAGATCCGTATCTCCAACAATTTATCCGCAGATTTAGCGAGGCTAATAGTGGAAAAGCATTTTTTACAGGATTGAAAGGTTTAGGTGAAATGATCTTTGAAGACTATGAGAAAAATAGAAAAAAACGCTTAGAATAAAGAAAATAATAATATGAATGCACCAAAAATTAATTCACTAGGAGCTCTTAAAAAAACCGATTATCAAGCACAAAATATACAGGAAGAATTAGCAAAAAACTTACGCGAAAAACTACGCAAAGGTAAAACCTCATTTGAAGGTTTGATAGGCTATGAAAATACAGTTATTCCAGATGTGGAACGTGCAATCTTATCAGGACATAATATTAATTTGCTGGGCTTACGTGGACAGGCTAAAACTCGTTTAGCAAGACAAATGACCCAATTACTAGATGAATGGGTCCCTGTGGTTTTAGGCTCAGAAATAAATGATGATCCTTTTTTCCCCATAAGCTTAGAGGCTAAAGAATTAATTGCTGAAAAAGGAAATAATACTCCTATTGATTGGCTACATCGGGATGACCGATTTTTCGAAAAACTTGCAACTCCAGATGTAACTGTAGCGGACTTGATTGGTGACGTCGACCCAATCAAAGCAGCAAACTTAAAACTATCCTATGCTGATGAACGTGTTATTCATTTTGGAATGATCCCACGTGCACACCGTTGTATTTTTGTTTTAAATGAATTGCCTGATTTACAAGCAAGAATTCAGGTGGCTTTATTTTCTATTTTGCAAGAAAAAGAAATTCAAATTCGAGGATTTAAGTTAAGATTACCGATTGAAACTCAAATTATATTTACTGCAAATCCAGAAGATTATACTAATCGAGGTAGTATTGTCACTCCTCTGAAAGATAGAATTGGATCACAGATATTGACCCACTACCCTCACACAAGAAAAATTGCAAAAGCAATAACTGCCCAAGAGATAAAAATAAAAGAAGAAATAAAAGCCAATATTCATGTCCCAGAATTGGCACGAGACATACTTGAGCAGATCAGTTTTGAAGCTAGAAAAAGTGAATATGTGGATGCAAAAAGTGGAGTCAGTACACGTATGAGTATTAGTTCTTTTGAAAACCTTATAAGCACTGCCGAACGAAGAATTTTAATCAATGGTGAGAAAAATACATGTATACGCATGGCAGATTTCTTGGGAATTATTCCTTCAATAAATGGAAAAGTAGAATTGGTCTATGAGGGTGAACAAGAAGGAGCAGAACAAATATCATATCATTTAATCTCGCAGGCATGTAAAACTCTATTCCCTTCATATTTCCCTGAGATTAAAAAATTAGAAAAAGAAGATGAAAAAGGACCATATGACAAACTTTTGGGTTGGTTTTTAAGTGATAACGAACTATTTTTAGAAGATACTTTAAGCGATGGTCTTTACAAGGACTCCCTTGAAATGATTCCAGACATTAAAAATTTAATAAAAACGCACCAACCTAATTGCCCCAAAAATGATTTACATTTTATGATGGAATTTTTACTTTGGGGTTTAGAAGCGAATAAACGTTTAAATAAATATCGCACTTTGGAAGGTTTTCAATTCAAAGACTCTCTTGGGAGTTATATTAGTGGTCTTTAAAAATTACCTATTAGTTATTTTGAAAAATAGTGACGAACTTTATTTTTTGAAAAATTTTTATGATTAAAACAGATATCATTATTATTGGGGCTGGTCCCGTAGGTTTATTTGCTGTTTTTGAAGCAGGATTAATGAAACTTAAATGTCATTTAATAGATGCTATCCCCATGCCAGGAGGCCAACTAACTGAAATATATCCCAAAAAACCCATCTATGATATTCCTGGATACCCAACTATTTTAGCTGGAGAGCTTATCGATAATTTGATGGAGCAAGCATCTCCTTTTAAACCTGGTTTTACATTGGGAGAAAGGGCAGAAAAAATAAAAAAACAAGATGATGGTAGCTTTGTTGTAACAACATCTGAAGGGACAAATCATAATGCACCAGTAGTAATGATTGCAGGTGGGCTAGGTAGTTTTGAACCACGCAAACCTAAAATTGAAGTTTTACCTAAATATGAAAATAAAGGAGTTGAATTTATGGTAAAAGACCCTGAAACCTTCATCGGTAAAAAAATCTTCATTTCGGGAGGAGGTGACTCAGCTCTAGACTGGGCAATTTATTTTGCAGAACATAATAATAGTAGTGTTGGTCTAGTTCACAGAAGCGAGTCATTTAGGGCTCACAAAGATTCTGTAGATAAAGTGAATAAATTACAAAAAGAGGGGAAAATTGATTTTTTCACTAACGCTGAAATAATTAATATTGATGGTGAAGAAAGTCTTGAATTGATCGAAATAAAACAAAAAGACAAACCTAATGTGAAAATTAAAGTAGACACATGGCTCCCCTTGTTTGGTTTGTCTCCCAAACTTGGACCAATTATAAACTGGGGGTTAGAAATTGAAAAAAATTCTATAAAAGTCGATAATACTCTAGACTATCAATCTAACATCCCAGGGATTTTTGCTATAGGAGATGTAAATACCTATCCAGGAAAACTAAAATTGATTCTGTGTGGGTTCCATGAAGCTACTATGGCTGTTCAAGCAGCATATAAAATAATTAATCCTGACAAGCGCTTCACTTTAAAATATACAACTGTTCAGGGGATTCAAGGGTTTGAATAAATCTTATTCTCCTAGATAGTCAAAATTCTTATCTTTAAACGTGGACTATTCAATTTTTCAAGTAGATGCATTTACAGATTCACTTTTTAAGGGAAACCCTGCATGCGTTGTACCTCTTGATAAATGGTTAAAAGATGATGTTCTTTTGAATATAGCAAGAGAAAATGCTGTTCCAGAAACTGCTTTCTTTATTCAAAATGATAATAATATTCACCTTCGTTGGTTTACCCCAGATATTGAAATGGATCTATGTGGCCATGCTACTTTAGCAACTGCACACGTAATTAAAAAACATCTTCAAAATCAAAATGATATCCTGAGTTTTAAAACACTTAGTGGTATTGTAAAAGTATCCGTCTCAAATAATACATATTTTTTGGACTTCCCTTCTCGAATGCCCCTAGTTTCAACCATGCCAGAAAATTTAAAAGAATCATTAAATATACTACCAAAAGCAGTCCTAAAATCGAGAGATTATGTCCTAGTTTATGATAAAGAAACCGATATAAAAAACATTAGAATTAAACGTAATGTCTTTGATAACTTAAATTTAGGTACAGGGGGAGTAATTGTAACATCTCCAGGTGTTAATGTAGATTTTGTATCTCGTTTTTTTACTCCAAGAGCTACTTTATTGGAAGATCCTGTAACAGGATCGGCACATTGTTCTTTAATTCCTTATTGGGCTTCTGAATTAAATAAGGAAAAATTGAGCGCACAACAACTTTCTGATCGGGGAGGGAGCCTAATTTGTGAAAACCAAAAAGAAAGAGTAATAATTGGAGGTGAAGCACGTACTTTTTTGAAAGGTTCATTTCAGATAAAGTAGGCCTAAATTAATTTTTTTAATTTATTTAAAACCGATTGTTCTTCTTAGAATTAGGAAGACAGTTTAATTAAAGTCAAAGAAAAATGTAACTTTAAAGACATTTATTTTGAAAAACCCTAAATACAATATGGAATTCCTAAATGATGCTGAGCCTTTTAGAATTAAAATGGTTGAACCCATTAAAAAAACTACTCGAGAAGAAAGAGAGATCCTTATAAAGGAAGCTGATTTTAATGTTTTTAAAATCGAAGCAGATAATGTGTTCATAGATATGCTAACAGATAGTGGAACATCAGCTATGAGCAGTAAACAGTGGGGTGGCATAATGACAGGTGATGAATCTTATGCCGGAAGTTCTAGCTTTTATCATCTGAAAGATTCAGTGCAAGATATTATGGGATTTGAATATGTTCAACCTACTCACCAGGGAAGAGCTGCCGATTTTATTATGTGTCAAATCTATTCCACCAAAGGAGGATATATTTTAGGTAATTTGCATTTTGATAGCTTTAAAGGCCACTCCGAAATTGCAGAATCAATACCTGTTGACTTAATTATTGAAGAAGGAAGAACTGCTAATTCAAATCCATTTCCATTTAAAGGAAATATGGATGTTAAAAAATTAAGTTCATTTATTGAAGAAAAAGGTAAAGAAAATATTCCTCTAATTATCATTACGGTAACATCAAATGGTAATGGAGGACAGCCTGTATCCATGGAAAATATAAGAGATGTTTCTAATATCGCTAAAGAAAATAAGATTCCCCTTATGATTGATGCAGCTCGTTTCGCTGAAAATTGCTACTTCATAAAGCAAAGAGAAAAGGGCTATGAAAACAAATCTATTAAAGAAATTTCAAATGAAATGTTCTCTTATGCAGATGGTTGCGTAATGAGTTCTAAAAAAGATGGACTTGTCAATATCGGTGGATTTATCTGCACACGCCACAAGGAATTATTCCCTGCTATAAACCAATTGGCTATAATAAACGAAGGATTTGTTACCTACGGTGGAATGAGTGGTCGGGATCTTGAGGCCCTTGCAATTGGCCTTCATGAGGGAATCGATGAGGAGTATTTGAAATACAGAATAGAGCAAGTAAGATACTTAGGAGAAGAGCTTTCAAAAAGAGGAATCCCTATAATTTTACCAACAGGGGGACACGGAGTATATGTTGACGCTCAAAAATTTTATCCTCATATACCCCAAAATGAATTCCCTGGACAAGCATTGGTCGTTGAACTTTATAAAACTGCAGGAGTCAGAGGAGTGGAATTAGGTTCATGTGCATTCTCAAAAAAAGACAAAGAAACTGGAGCTATTATATATCCTGATTTAGAATTAGTTCGCTTAACTGTGTCGAGAAGGGTTTATACACACCGACATATGGATGTTGTAATTAAAGCTTTAGAAGATGTTTACAAAAGAAGAAGTCAAATGAAGGGATTGAAGCTCACGTATGAAGGACCTATTATTAGTTTAAGACACTTTACAGCTAAATTCAAACAAATAACTTAACTGTCTTCAGATGAACAAATCTTTTAACTTTTTCACCCCCACACAACTTCTTTTTGGACCAGGAAGACTGGAAGATTTAAAAGATATAGCACCTAAATATGGTAGCAAATGTTTGTTGGTTTCAAGACCACTTCAAGGCTCCCTAAAATCCACTTACAAAAGGGTCGAAAAATTATTAAATTCCGCAAATATCGAAGTGGCTTTTTTTGATGAAATCATTCCAAACCCTACAATTGAAGGGATAGAAAAAGGAGTGAAAATAGCTGCAAAAAACAAAGTAGATTTTGTTTTAGGAGTTGGGGGAGGGTCAGTATTGGATTCTGCAAAATTAATTGCACTGCTTTATCACCCAAAAGGAATTATAAATTGGGAAAAAGCTTTTAATTCCTATAATCACCCTTTTAATTACGTAGCTTCAGAAAAATATACTCTACCCTTTATAGCTGTTTCTACAACCTCAGGAACTGGTTCACAGTGTACTCAAGCTGCAGTAATTAGTGACAATAAAAAGAAAGAAAAGATTACTTTATTTCACTTAGATTTATTTCCCAAAGTGGCAATCATAGATCCAGAGCTAATGACATCAGTACCTGCCAATGTTACAGCTGCTACTGGTTTTGATGCTTTTACTCATGCCTTTGAGAGTTATCTTGGTGGACGAACATCTCCCCTGACAAGACAAATGTCACTTGAGGCTATTCAATTAGTTATAGAAAATTTACCTAGAGCTATTCAACAACCTAAGAATATTGAATATAGAACACAGCTTGCTTGGGCAGACACCTTGGCAGGAATGTGCTTATCGAACGGAGGTGCTGATTTACCACATCCACTAGGTGAAATAATTGGTGGCATTTGTCCTAGAATTGCTCATGGTGAAACTCTTGCAATGGTTTACCCTTCATTTTTGAAATATAAAAAAAATATTGCAGCTGATAAATTCAAAGAAGTTGCTTCATTCCTAGGATTAAAAAAAGACCCTGATAAACTTAGTATAAAAATAGAAGAATTACTTAAAATCACTGAACTTTCAGATGCTAGAGAACGTGCAGAATTAACTAAAGAGGAAAAGGACGAAATCTTGACTCATCCTTTATTATCAAAATTAGAGCCCAAAAATAGCAGCGAAATCATTGCTATTATGGAAGAAAGCATCATATAAAATTAGAAAAATGAAGAAAATTAAAATTGCCGCAGGATTAGCTCATGTAGATTACGGTCATTTAGCCGATCTTGTCAAAGATGCAACTGAAGCTGGTGCAGATTATATTCATTCTGACGCAGCAGATATGCACGATTTAAAAAACATGCAATTAATGGGTGGACATCAAATAATTGATGGGATTAGAAGTTACACTGATTTACCCGTTGAATGTCACATATATACCAAAACCTGTGATTTATTATTTATTGAAAAACTATCTGAAGTGGGCACCAATATGCTCATTCTTCCCGCGGAACATTTTATCGGTGCACCCTTAGCATACATTATCAACTGGTGTAGGGAGAGATCAATGAAAGTAGGATTAACTATAGGTCTTTATACACCGTTGTCTTTTGTTGAGGAATCTATATATGATATTGATCGCTTGCATATAGTTGTTCACGGAGTTGATGAGACTGATGGTAAAGACAACTGGGGATGGAGAAAATCTTGTTTAGATCTTTTAAAAAGGTCTAGAAAGCTAGTTGATGAAAAAAATCCCCAATGTGAAATTGCAATTGACGGAGGCATTCGAGCAGATAATCTTGATCCATTAATCGCTTGTAATCCGGATGTAGTAGTATTATCATCAGCCATTTTTAAGGATCCAGACGGCATTAAAGCTGCTATGAATAAATGTAAAACAGCAATAAAAAACGCACAATCCTAAATTTAGAAGATGGATAAATTAATTCCTGCTTTTATCGAACTAAATCTAGAAGTTCAAAATAAATTTCAATTAATTTCTTCGCTAGTTGACAAATTTGATCAAAAGGGTATTTTATCTGAAAAAAAAGAATATCTAGATGCAGTTTTAGAGCGTGAAAATCTATTATCTACCTATTGTGGTTATAATGTAGCAATCCCTCATGCAGTCTCAAAGTCGGTTAAAAATTCTGCTTTTGGTTTTTGCAGAACAAAGCCAATGGAATGGGATAAAAATGATGAACATGTCCAATTTATTTTGATATTAGCTATACCTGATTCATCTAACAGTAATGAAAGTAAGCATATAGATATGATGTCCCAAATAGCAAGCTTAGCCTTGGAAGAAGAAATTAGAAAGATTTGGAAAAGTGCGAAGTCAAAAGATGTAATTACAAAAACATTTAACTAAATATTTATGCGATGAATTTTTGGAAAGAAACAGCTGATATATTTAAGGAGACTGGTACGCATTTCAGAACAGGTGTTTCTTATATGCTTCCAATTCTCCTCATTGGAGGAGTTGTGGGTAGTCTAGCTGTATTGGGAGGTGGTGAATATTTAGAAGGATCTATCTGGAAAGTATTTAAGGATGTTGGAACAATTGGTCTGACCTATTTTGTCCCTATTATGGCTGCTTATACCGCATACAGTATTTCTGACACTCCAGGAATAGCTCCAGGATTTATAGTTGGAATTTTAGCTCAACAAATCGACACAGGTTATTTAGGAGCTCTTTTGGGTGGTATATTAGTAGGTTATGTAACCTATATGCTTATGAAAATTGAGTTGCCAGAAATTATTCAAAGTACTTGGGGATTTTTAGCACCTGTGGTAAGTACACTTATAGTAGTTGTATTTATGGTTTACTTTTTAGGGCCTCCAATCTCATGGCTCATGGGTGTAATTTCTTCTTTTTTGTCGAATCTAGGAGAGGAAGGTTCCGCAATAATGGGAGCAGTAATGGGGTTCTTAGGTGGAATTGATTATGGAGGACCCTTTAGTAAAACTCAAAGCACCTTTGCTACTGCCGTGATGGATATAGATCTTTATGTTCCTTTAGGTATTTGTGGAAGCATTGTTATAATACCTCCACTTGGTATGTGTTTAGCTACATTTTTGAAACCAAAACTTTATACTAAAGTAGAAAGAAATTATGCTAAAAGTTCATGGATTTATTCTATAGTTGGAGGATTTACAGAAATTGTAATTCCCCTTGCTGTTGGAGACTTAGTCCGTGTAACTATTGCAACAGCACTTGGATGTACCATTGGTGGCACAATAGCTGGTATATTCTTATTGGAGCTTAGCACTCCGGTTTTAGGGATTGCTCAATGGTTTTTTTATAACAAACCATTAATCTTTGTAATATGTGTTGTTGTTGGATCTTTAGTAACTGCTCTTACGGCTAATTTTCTAAAGAGTATTAGCAAAAGAGACATATCAGCGCTAGATGCTGCTGATGCTGAACTAGAAGAATTTTAATTTTATATGATATGAAGATAGCTTTAATTACTGCATGTCTGGCTGGAGTTGCTCATAGTAAAATGGCTGCATTAGCACTTAAAAAAGAAGCAAAAAAAAGAGGATACGATATTTCTATTGAAGAACAAGGTGGGCACAAAATACCAGTAAAACTTTCCAAAGAAGAAATTAATGAATCTGATATTGTAATAATTGCAAAGATGGTTTCTATTTCTGGGAAAGATCGTTTCAAGGACAAAACTATTTTAGAAGTAAGTGTCAATGAAGCTGTTCGCAAACCAGGCCTAATTCTAGATAAAGCTGAGAGTTTGATTTCAAGTTAAAATTATGATTAGAACATCAATAAAAATAGAAGATAAAATAGGTTTTCATGCTAGAACTGCTTCGATTTTTGCTAAAAAAGCTTCAGCATTTAAGTCAGAGATTTTCGTGAAGTTTAAAGAGAAAAAAGTAAATGCTAAAAGTACTTTATCACTTATGACTTTAGGGGTTAAAAGTCTAGATGACATTGAATTGACCGTAGAGGGTACAGATGAAATTCATGCCAACCAAGCATTGGTTGATTTAGTTAAATCAAATTTTAATAATTAAAATATCAAAACACTTCAAGGTATAGTCGCGAGTTCTGGAATGGCTTCAGGTAAAGCAAAAGTTTTTGCAAATCAAGACACAATTCAAGTGCCAAAAAAGATAGATTCCAAAGCTGATAAAGAAATTTATAATTTTAGAGAAGCACTACCGATCGCAGTAAATAAAATTCAAGTTTTAAAAAATAAACTTGCTGATAATATCCCAAAAAAAGAGCTTGAAATTTATGAATCTTATTCTGCTATTATTAATGATCCAGAAGTAGTAGAGAAAACAATTAATCTTATCGAAACTGAGAATTGTAATGCTAGTTATGCCTACTATAAAGTTTCAAAAGAATTCATTGATATGCTTGAGCAGGTAGATGATTCTTATTTAAAAGAAAGAGTTGAAGATTTAAAAATGATTACTAAAATGATAATAGATATTTTACAAGGAAATTTATCTATTTCAGAAGATTTAGATTCACCTGTAATAATTGTTGCTGAAAAAATAAATACCAATCAACTTTCAGAATTAAACCATAAAAACCTTTTAGGAATTGTTACAGCTAAAGGTGGTGTAACAGACCATGCATCAATTATAGCTAAAGCACTTGGTATTCCTTATTTATTAGAAGTTAAAGAAGCCCATAAAAAAATAAAAACAAATGATTTATTAGTAATTGATAGCAAAAATAATTGTGTAAACTATAATCTAAATAAAAAAGAAATAGAACGATTTAATGAACAAATAAATTTAGATCAAAAGCTGATGAAGCAACTAATTAAAGATGCACAAGATAAAGTATATACAAAATCGGGGAAAACTCTTGACATTTTAGCAAATGTTGGATCACCGGAAGACGCAGAACAAGCAATGAAATTAGGAGCGGATGGGATTGGATTACTTAGAAGTGAGCTATGTTTTTTAAAATGTTCTACTTTTCCAAATGAAAAAGCACACCTTGATACCTATTCCGAAATTCTCAACAAATTACCAAACAAGACTCACACTCTTCGCCTTTTGGATTTTGGAACAGACAAAAAAGTATCTTACTTGCCAGAGTTAAATGAAGAAAACCCTGCTTTAGGACAAAGGGCCCTTCGTCTTGGTTTTTCTCACTATGACAAACTCCTAAAACCACAAATACGTGCTTTTCTAAAGCTCTCAAAAAAATATAAAATCAAAATTCTTTGTCCTATGATTGCTAATATTGAGGATCTGGATAAAATTTTAAATGCAATTGAACTAGAACATAAAGAATTAAATGACTTAGGAGATAATATTGAAAGCTTGCCACCAATTGGAATCATGGTAGAGGTTCCAAATGTGGCTATAAACCCTGAAGACTATATCTCAAAAGTGGACTTCTTTTCATTTGGAACCAATGATCTTGCCCAATTTCTAATGGCAGCAGATCGAACTAATGAAGATGTTTCTAAATATCTCTATTCAGCTGATCATAGCCTAATTCATTTGATCAAAAACTTTGCGAAACATGTAAAAAAACATAAAAAAGAGATTAGTATTTGTGGAGAACTAGCCTCTAATAAAAAATATTTAGCTCAATTTTTAGAAATGAATCTAGATGGAATAAGCATGCCGCCAAATTTAATCCCTGAAATAAAAGCAGAAATTAAATTACTTGACTAATCATTACAATAAAAAATATCTGAATGTTATTTATATATTTGAAAATATGCGATATTCATATGAAACTTATATATTTAAAAGGGTGTAATGCATCCTTTGTCGAAACTATGAATAAATACAATATTTCTTTAATATGAATTTAAACTTTGATGCTATTGTAGTTGGATCAGGAATAAGTGGTGGATGGGCCGCAAAGGAACTGTGTGAAAGTGGTCTTAAAACTTTAGTCCTTGAAAGAGGGCGTATGGTTAAACATATTGAAGATTACCCAACTATGAATCTTGATCCATGGGATGTGAAACATGGAGGAAAAACTACACAAGAGGAATTAAAGAACTACAATAAACAAAGAAGGTGGGGTGTTAATGAAGGTAATCGACATTTTTACAATAAGGATTCAGAATATGACTACGAAGAAGATAAACCCTTTGATTGGATTAGAGGAACCCAAGTTGGTGGTCGTTCACTAATATGGGGTCGACAAACCTATCGATGGAGTGATGATGATTTTGAAGCCAATTTGCGTGACGGAATTGCAATTGATTGGCCAGTCCGCTACAAAGAAATTGCTCCCTGGTATTCTTATGTTGAAAATTTTATAGGAGTAAGTGGAGAAGCCTTAAATCTTCCTCAGCTTCCCGATAGTGAATTCCTACCTCCAATGGAGCTAAATTGTGTGGAAAAAAAATTAAAAAAATCGATAGCTAAAAATTATTCAGATCGAATCTTAACCATAGGGCGTGTAGCTCATATAACTAAAGGTACAAAAATGGGCGCAGGAAGAGGACCTTGTCAATATAGAAATCGTTGCGATAGAGGCTGTCCTTATGGATCTTATTTTAGCTCTAACTCATCTACTCTTCCTGTAGCTGAAAAAACTGGAAATCTTACTATTCGTCCAGATTCTGTTGTTACTGAAGTACTTTATGATGAAAAAACACAAAAAAGTACTGGAGTTCGGGTTGTAGATACTAATACTAAAGAGGTGCTCGAATTTAAAGCAAAAGTTATATTCTTATGCGCATCCTCAATGGCTTCAGCAGCAATCTTGTTAAACTCTAAATCAGATCGATTCCCGTCAGGATTAGGAAATGATTCTGGAGAATTAGGCCATAATATTATGGATCATCAGTTGGGAAGTGGAGCATCAGCTAAATATGAAGGTTTTGAGAATCAATACTATTCTGGGAGAAGACCAAATGGCTTCTATATTCCACGATTCAGAAATATTGGTGGGAAAAGTCCAGGATTAGATTTCTTAAGAGGTTATGGTTACCAAGGAGGTGCTGGAAGAAATGATTGGTCTGAGGGTATTGCTGAATTTGCGTATGGCCCAGAATTTAAGAGTGCCATGCTTCAACCTGGAAAATGGAATATCGGTATGGGAGGCTTTGGAGAAGTTTTACCATATCATGATAATCGCATGTATTTAAACTACAATAATATTGATGCCTTTGGCTTACCTAAAATTGTTTTTGACGCAGAATTTAAAGAAAATGAAAGAAAGATGAAAGAGGATTGGAAAATTCAAGCTGCAGAGATGCTTGAAAGTGCGGGCTGTAAAGACGTGAAAATTTTTGATTCTAATGCTCCTATTGGAAAGGGAATTCACGAAATGGGAACTGCTCGTATGGGACATGATCCAAAAACTTCAGTACTTAATAAATATAATCAAGTTCATAGTGTACCAAATGTTTTTGTAACTGATGGTGCCTTTATGAGTTCATCTGGGACGCAAAATCCTTCTTTAACCTATATGGCTTTTACCGCTAGGGCAGTAAATCATGCTGTAACTGAACTTAAAAAAATGAATCTATAAATCCGCTTTTCTATTCATTTAATTTTTTTTCCCTCCTAGATTCTAAAAAAGCAATAAATTTTTTACCATATCTTGATTTTTTCACTTTGGGTGAAAGTTTTTCTTCAATTGAATTTAATAATGAAATATTTGCATCACTTATTTTTATAAAAGCTAAGTATGGTGCTATTTCATAATCTGAATTTCTTATAGCAAAATTTGCTGTGTATAGATAACTTTTAAGAAGAGTTTTGTCTAACAACTGCTGGAATGAATCCATTCTAATTATATTATCATTTTCATAGGCATATTTTCTTTCATTTTTCAATTGCTCTAATCTCACTTTAAATTGAGTTTCAAATTTTTGAAACTCAGTCATCAATTGACGATTTTTTTTACCCTTTACATTAAAACTTCTTTTTGCATTTTGGCCAGCTTTTGCTTTTAGACCTGTAGCTGTGTTTATGACAATAACACCAGCTGCTCCTCTTGCTCCATAAAAAGAAGCCTCTGAATATTTTAACATTTTCACCTCCCTTATAAGTGGAGTAAGACTTCTAACGGCCACTGGAGCTTCAGTTAAAGCTGTTCCATCAATCACCCACAAAGGCATAGCTAGGTTATTTATTGACAAAGCAGGTACTAAAATAGGTAGTCCATCTGGTGTTATTGGTCCCTTATAGTGAGCTCTTAAGGCGACGCCCCACGAATCTGTATTTACATCAATACCCCATTCATTAAGACCCATTCCCTTGTACCTTTTAGCATCTCTTGCTAATACTGTTAGTTTGTCATCTTCCTTGAAAGTCAGTTGTCCGTCAACATAAATTGGTGAATATACAACGCCGTCTTTTATTATACTTTTTACTACTTCAACGCCCTCAAGAGCAATAGAACTGGCTTGTTCAGATTCTATTTGGCGAACTTTTGATTTATATGATGGTCGATTATATACTGTATCTGGGTCCAGATTAGCAGTTATTTTTATATGACTAACAGGCACCTCTTTTCTAGAATATTCTGTTGTTCCTTCAATTGATCCAACACCATTAAGTATAACCATGGGTTTTACTTGTCTAGACGTTACAATTTGTTTTTTTTCTTGATCAGTTCTTATCTCTGTTCTTTCAATCTTTTTGGTTAGTTTTCTTATGTTAGTAAAGGTTTTGAAATTATGATTTTTATTCAATTCAACATTATTAATAAAAACTTTTATAGGACCTGAACTTTCAAAAGAAAACTTTTTGCCAGTTTCATAATCCTCTAAATCGATTATAAACTCAAAAGTCTTCCAAAAGGCCGACCTAAATAACTTTTTAACCAATGTATCTCTTTCTCGAAAGGAATAACCAACACCATCCAAATAAATTCTTGGAATTGCTCCAGCAGTATTAATAACCTCATCTAGATCAATATTACTTCCTTGTTCTTGTTGGCCAGATGAAATAGAAAAA
The DNA here is from genome assembly GCA_045561915.1 of Flavobacteriaceae bacterium. Classification (GTDB taxonomy): domain Bacteria; phylum Bacteroidota; class Bacteroidia; order Flavobacteriales; family Flavobacteriaceae; genus MS024-2A. The sequence goes on along the minus strand of JBJKWV010000023.1, from coordinate 815 downwards.
CTTAAAAAAAGGCAAATGAGAAATAATTTCTTCAAAATACAAATTAATTTATGGTCTAATAAAGGTAAAAAAAAAGGATCACTAAAGCAATCCTTTTAAAATCGTTGGCCTACTAGGGATCGAACCTAGACTCTTCTGGACCAAAACCAGACGTGTTGCCAGTTACACCATAGGCCAAAGAAGCAGCAAATTTACATGAAAGTTTTTTGTACACCAACTTTTCTATAAAAATTACATTTTAAAAGTGCTGTTTAATTTTGATAAAAAATAAGTATTTAAAAAATTTATTAAGATCTTAGTTGGGTGGTTTAAACGATAAATTTAGCGTTTTCTCTTCATTGATTTATTCTTACATTCGTGACAAAATTTGGATTTCCCACAATGAGCGAAAAAACATATCGGATTTGGAACTTAAGTATCGGATGGTCGGTTTTTGCAATAGCATTATTCACTTTTGGAAGTACTGTTGAACCTACAGCTAGTTTCTGGGATGCAGGAGAATATATTGCAACTTCTGCAAAGCTACAAGTTGGTCACCCACCCGGAGCTCCTTTTTTTCAAATGATGGGAGCCTTTTTTGCGCTGTTTGCCTCTAGTCCAGAAAAAGTGGCCCTTATGGTCAATTATATGTCAGTTTTTTCTAGTGCTTTCACTATTTTATTTCTTTTTTGGACTATTACCCTATTACTTAAAAAACTACCGAATTTCAAATCCTTAGACTCACTTTCTGAAAGTATTGGTTTTTTTGGAAGCGCAGCAGTAGGTTCTTTGGCCTTTTGCTTTTCTGATAGTTTTTGGTTTAATGCAGTTGAAAC
>JBJKWV010000022.1:0-24568 GCA_045561915.1 Flavobacteriaceae bacterium | reverse complement strand
CTTCTAATCCAATAAATCTCGGTTTTGATGTAAATATAGCAGGTCATGCAGCAGGTAGACCAGAAAGTTATTTGGGGATTGAAAATTTTGGTAATGGAAAAACAGGGAATAACGTCTGGGCAGTTCCAGGATTAGAAAAATATCATGGTCAAGATATATTTTTAACTGAAGCACTCACTCAAGAAGTTATCAATGCATTGGATCAACCTGTACATAGTAATCAGCCTTTTTTCTTGTATTTCGCCTTATATGGAATTCATACTCCTTTGATGGCAAATGAACGTTTCGTCGAACAATATCGAAAAATGGGATTTGAAGAGCAAGAAGCTCGCTACGCTTCAATGATCGAAAGTATGGATGAGGCTTTAGGAGATGTCCTTGATTATTTAGAAGTAAATCAAATTGAAAATAAAACAGTAATACTATTTATGTCGGATAATGGTGGATTGAGTGCAGAAGCAAGAGGAGGGGAAAAACATATGCATAACATTCCTTTAAAAAGTGGTAAAGGATCTATTTATGAAGGTGGAATTCGTGTGCCTATGTTAGCTTATTGGCCAAATAAAACAAAACCTGAAACTATCAATCCAAGTTCACTTATAATTGAAGATTTTTTCCCCTCAATTTTAGATATAGCTCAAGTTAATGTTGACAATTTACCTCAAACAGTTGATGGCCAAAGTTTTATTCCACAACTACTTCAGGATGATGTAAAGAGTGTTATGGATCGCCCTTTGTTTTGGCATTATCCTAATGAATGGGGACCTGAAGGCCCAGGTATTGGTAGTTATAGTGCTGTTCGACAAGGAGATTGGAAGTTAATTTATTTTCATACCAAAAAGACCTTGGAGCTTTATAATTTAAAAGAAGATATTCAAGAAAATTTTGATTTGTCAATCTCAAATCAAGGGAAAGTAAAACAGTTGGCAATTACACTAACTAAATACTTAAAGAAAGTTGACGCTCAAATGCCAATATATAAGTCAACAAAACAAAAGGTGCCGTGGCCAACGTCAATACTTGTATCTCTAAATTGAATTTGAATACAAACTCAATTTAGAGTTTAAAGTAAAATATTTTAATATTAATGTACAATTTAGCTCATTAAAGACTGGACCTTCATTGCTAGCCCCATGTCTCCAGTAATTTTTATTTGACCTCCCATGACTGCCATCATTGGATTAATTTCACCATCTCGAAGTTTTTCCAATACCTCCGCAGTTAGGCTAATAGTACAATCAGCATCATCGTTTGAAGCACTAACAGTATTGGTTTCTGAAGTACCATCAATTAAAATACCAACTCCATCAACTTCAAATTTAAGTTTTCCTCCAATCGGTTCTGCATTCGATGCTCTTTTTTCAAATTGAGAAATAATATTATCTACACTCATATTTAATTGTTTTGATCAAAAGTATAAATAAAAAGTGACACGGTGTCATTATTTTTAATTAGTTTAGACCGGAAAAAATTATGTAAAATGAACTATCGACTTAAAAAAGTAGCCGTACTTGGATCTGGTATAATGGGTTCCGGAATTGCATGTCATCTAGCGAATGTTGGGATGGAAGTGGTAATGTTAGATATTGTTACCCCAGACCTTAACGATGAAAAATCAAAAAGTACTGTTGAAAGGAATAAATTGGTAAATTCTGCTCTTCAGAAAACAATTAAATCCAAACCAGCTCCTCTATATCACAAATCTTTTGCATCAAGAATCAAAACTGGAAATTTTGAAGATGATTTCCAAAAAATTGCTGAATCTGACTGGATAATTGAGGTTGTAGTTGAAAATTTAAAAATTAAAAAGCAAATTTTTGAAAAAGTTGATAAGTACCGAAAAAAAGGGAGTCTTGTAAGTTCCAATACCTCAAGTATACCGATAAATTTATTAGCACAAGATCGTTCAGATGACTTTAAGAAATCTTTTTGTGGGACACATTTTTTTAATCCAGCACGATACTTAAGATTATTAGAAATTATACCAACAAACGATACTCTACAAGGTGTAACTGATTTTTTCATGGAATTTGGAAAAGTAATACTTGGAAAACAAACTGTTCTGTGTAAAGATACCCCAGCTTTTATTGGAAATCGGATTGGAGTTATGTCTGCTACTGAGATGACATTGTTAACCGAAAAATACAATTTCGGCATTGAAGAGGTTGACGCAATGACAGGATCATTAATTGGACGTCCAAGTACAGCAACATTTCGATTACAAGATTTAGTTGGATTAGATACAGGTGACAATGTAAGTCGTTTTGTTGCTGAAAATGTTAAAAATGACAATTATATTGACCGATTAAAAGATCGACCGGAACCTAAGTTTATGAAGTTTCTTCTTAAAAATAAATTTTTAGGAAATAAAACAGGTAAAGGATTTTATGAAAAAACTTCTAAAAGAGATAAAAATGGAAAATCTATTATAAATGCTCTTAATATAAAAACATTAAAATATGAGCCCGCAATAAGACCTAAGATAGATTTTATTAAAGCTGCTAAAGGAATTGGATTAATGAATAAACGATTACAATATATTGTTGAAGGAGACACTATATATAGTCAGTTTTTTGCAGAATATTTTGGGCAATTATTTAGTTATGCTGCAGCTCGTGTTCCAGAAATTTCAGATCAATATTTTCCCATAGATGATGCTATGCGAACTGGGTATTTTTGGGATTTTGGTCCTTTTGAATATTGGGATCTTATTGGTTTTGAGTTAGGGATAACTTTAATAGAAAAGGTTGGCGCCGAAGTTCCTCAATGGATAACAAAAATGGCAGCTAGCGGTAAAAAACATTTTTACAAATTCGAAGACGGTAAGAAAAAGTATTACAATATTTCTTCAAATGATTACGTGGTAATCCCAGGTATGGAATCTTTTTTGATTTTAGATAGTTTTAGATCACAAACACCATTAATAAAAAACAGTGAAAGTGTTGTACATGATATTGGTGACGGTGTTCTATGTTTTGAATTTACAGGCAAAAGCAATTCTATAGGACAGGGAGTTGGTGAAGCTTTGATCGAGGCCCTCAAAATTGCCGAAGAAGAAAATTGGAAAGGCATAGTAATCGGTAATAATGCTAAACAATTTTCTGTTGGTGCAAATCTTATGGAAATTGGTATGGTCGCAATGCAAAAACAATTTGACCAATTAGAACGTTTTGTTGACAATTTTCAGCAAATAAATATGAAAATAAGGACTTCAAAAATTCCAATTGTTGTAGCAACTCAAGGGTATGTATTTGGAGGCGGTTGTGAAATCGCTATGCATTGTGACGGTGGTATTTATGCTTCGGAATCTTATATTGGATTAGTAGAAGTTGGTGTTGGACTTCTACCTGGAGGCGGTGGTACAAAAGAATTTGCATTGCGTGCATCGGATGATTTCTTTGACGGAGATGTACAATCACCTACTTTGATCAACTATTTTAAATCAATTGCTACTGCAGCAGTATCTACATCAGCATATGAAGCTTTTGATTTAAACTATCTAAAAAAAGGGAGAGATGAGGTATGCATAAATACTAATTTGAATATTGGTTTAGCTAAAGAAAAAGTTTTAGAATTAGCTAAAAATTATATCCCACCGTCAGCTAGGGATGATATCCAAGTTTTAGGAAGGTCAGGGATGGGGGTATTATATTCTGCTATTAATGAGTTTAGGATGGGAGAATACATGTCTGACTATGATGTTGAAATCGCACGCAAGATAGCTTATGTATTGTGTGGAGGTGACTTAACTTCATCGCAACAAGTAAGTGAGCAATATCTATTAGATATTGAAAGAGAAGGTTTTATGAGTCTTTTAGGAAATCAAAAAACATTAGATCGAATTCAATATTTATTAATGAATAATAAACCTTTAAGAAATTAAATTATGGAAGCATACATTGTAAAAGGCTATCGTTCAGCCATTGGAAAAGCTAAAAAAGGAGGATTTAAAAATTATCGCTCTGATGACTTGGCTGTGGATGTGATAAAACATATGATGACCAAAGTTCCTGAAATCGATCCGAAAAGTGTGGACGATGTAATTGTTGGTTGTGCAAATCCTGAAGGTGAACAAGGTCTACAGATAGGAAGATTAATTTCTGCACGATCACTAGGTAAAGAAGTTCCAGGGGTCACAATTAATAGATATTGTGCATCTGGTCTGGAAGCAATTTCTCAGGCTGTATCAAAAGTTAGAGCTGGTTTTGGAGATATTTATATTGCTGGTGGAATAGAAAGTATGAGTATGATTCCAATGACAGGATACAAATTATCACCTAGTTACAAAGCCAATCAAGAAAATTTAAATTACCATGTTGGAATGGGCCATACTGCAGAAGCCGTTTCTGCCAAGTATAATATATCTCGAGAATCAGCGGATAAATTTGCTTACGAATCTCATCAAAAAGCAGCAAAGGCAATTGATGACGGGAAATTTATTGATCAAATTGTACCTGTGGAAGTAGAAGATGTTTTTGTAAAAGATGGTAAAAAAATTACAACTAGTCATTTTGTGTCTGTTGATGAGGGTGTACGAAGAGATACTACAATAGAGGGTCTTTCAAAACTTCGCCCTGTATTTAAAAAAGGAGGTGTAATAACTGCTGGGAATTCATCTCAGACCTCAGATGGAGCAGCTTTTACATTGGTAGTTAGTGAGGCAATAGTAAAAAAATTAAATTTAACCCCAATTGCTAGATTAGCAGCATGTTCTGTTGGTGGAGTTGAACCTTTGTATATGGGAATTGGTCCATGTATAGCAATACCTAAAGCTATAAAACAAGCTGGATTGAAACTTTCTGATATTGAACAAACGGAATTAAATGAAGCTTTTGCCGCACAAGCTCTAGCTGTAATCCAAGAAGCTAAACTTGATCCTGAGACAGTAAATGTAAATGGTGGAGCCCTAGCTTTGGGGCATCCCTTAGGATGCACTGGAGCTAAGCTAAGTATTCAACTTATGGAGGAGATGAAACTGAGAAACCAACGCTATGGAATGGTCACTGCCTGTGTTGGTGGTGGACAGGGAATTGCAGGAATTTTTGAGCGCTTATAGGGTGGATCATTCAAATTCATTTTTAGGTAAACGCGACGAACAAAAACTAAAGGTTCGAGAGCGGCTTATGAAAGAAGGTTTAGCCCTATTTTCTTCAAGTGGATTTGAAAAAACTACAGTAGCTCATATCGTTGAAAAAAGTGAAATTGCTAGAGGTACATTTTACAATTACTTCCCCGATACACAAAAACTTTTTGATGCCCTCATTGAAGAGCTTAATCAAAATATTAAAGCCGCGATTCAACAAACAAGAAGAGATAGTAAAAATGTATACGATTATCTTTATGGAACCTTCAAAAACTATTTTGAATTGATTGGAACCCCACAGATGATTCAATTCCATATTTTAAACCAGGCACACATTCGCCAAAGTTCTTATCAAAGTAATGTCATAAAAACCATTGTTAAGAACTTAAATAGAGACCTTAAGTCTGATTTTAAAATTAAGGCCTTTACTGAGAAGTATGAATTTCTTTTGTTGAGCTTTATGTTAGTGGGATCTCCCCCTGAGCTTTTTTTGGCAACACATACAACAAACATCAACTTTAGTAATAATCAATTGGCAACCTTTTTAGCCAAACTATTTCATAAGGTGTTAATGGAGTAATTTACTATACTTTTTTAACTACATATGTTACTATCCCCCAAATCAAAAGTTCATCACCTTCACTTACTTTAATGGGTTTATAGTTTTTGTTTTCGGACATTAGATATACACAATCTACATCTACTTTTAATCGTTTTACAGTGAATGATCCATCGATAAAACATACTGCTATCTTATCATTTTGTGGCTCTAAACTTCGATCTATTACTAAAAGATCACCATCATCTAATCCTGCTTCCTGCATTGATACACCAGTGACCCTTGCATAAAAGGTAGCTTCTTCGTTACGTACTACTTCTTGATCAATACTAATTCTTAGTTCTTTAAAGTCATCAGCGGGCGATGGAAAACCAGCCGAAACTCCTTCTTGGGCCATGTGGATTTGTTTTCTTACATCATGATTAGGATTAAAGAAGATTAATTTTTCATCCTGCATAGGTTTTATTTTACGGTAATAATATCTTTAAGTTCTGTGGTAAATCGACTGGAAAGGTGTTGTTGTTTCATTTTCCAAGTACGTTTTAAATCCTGATTAGCTAGTTTTATTCGATAAGGCCCAAATCGTTTATGAATTTGGTCCAGACTTTTCATTAGAGCAACATGCTTTTCATTATTGTTTTGAAAAAGGCTCAACTGACTCTTATCTGTAGGAGATAGCCCCATAATTATCACTCCAGCTTTTTTATAAGCGATGTTTTCTTTAAAAATTTTACGTAACCCTAAAATAGCATACCTACTAAGTATGATAGTGGAATTGGTTGCATATGGAAGTGTTAACACACAACTATTTCGGTAAGAAGGTGTGTTTTTTTTATGCGGGTCACTACGAATAAAAACTAAGATTGCTTTACAACTGCTTTTTTGCTTTCTCATTTTTTCAGCACAACTGCTAGCAAAAGTTGAAATACGTTCTTCCAGATCTGAAAAAGAAGTAAGGGTGCCTTCGAAACTACGGGTAGTAGCAATCCCTTTTTTTGGAACTTGTACTTCTTCTAATTGTATGGATGCTATTCCTTGTAGGTCCTTTTTAAGTCGTAGACCCAAGACGCTCATTTGTTTTCGAACCCACTTATCGGGAAGAAGACTAAATTGCCAAGCGTTTGTAACCCCTATGGCTTCAAGTTTTTGAAGATTTTGACGCCCTACACCCCATACATCAGATATAGCTGTCCATTTAAGTGCTTTGATTCGCTTCTCTTCAGTATCAATACAATAAATACCTTCAGTTTTTAAAGCAAATTTTTTAGCAATTTTATTAGCAATTTTTGCTAAGGCTTTACTGGGAGCTATTCCTATTGAAACTGGAATTCCTGTCCATTTTTTGATATGCTTTCGCATTTTTTGCCCCTCCTTTTCTAGGTCAAAAAGATCAAATCCTTTGAATTTTAAAAATGCCTCATCGATACTATATATTTCGACATTTGGCGTGTATTTTTCTAATATAGACATTACTCGACTGCTCATGTCGCCGTAGAGGGGATAATTAGAAGAAAAAACTTTAATTTTTTTATGTTTAAATTGTTTCTGGTATTTGAAAGCAGGTGCTCCCATTGGAATACCTAAGATTTTTGCTTCATTACTACGTGCAATAACACAACCATCATTATTTGATAGGATTACTACAGGCTTTCCTTTCCATTGAGGCTGAAAAACCCGCTCACAAGAAGCATAAAAATTGTTACAATCTACAAGTGCAAACATGAGGAAAAGATATTAAATAGTTGCCTTTTAAAAAGCAGGTTTTTAAAAAAAGTTGTTCACTATTTCATTTTCTTTTCTCAAAAGAAATTCACCTGAAATAGATACTATTTTTATAGAAATGGAGAGGCACTTAATGCAAAAGTTGTAATTTTGAAATTAAGATTTAGAGCTGAACTAACTGCATGGACAATTATTCATTTTTAAACACTGCCCATACGGCATATTTTGCTGAACTATACGATCAGTATCTGAAGCATCCTGATAGTGTAGAGCCTAGCTGGAGAACATTCTTTCAAGGCTTTGACTTTGGATTAGAGAGCAATGGTGTTGGTAGTTTTGAAGATGTGGCAGAAAAGTCTGAAGAGATCCCAGAACATCTACAAAAGGAGTTTCGTGTAGTTAAGTTAATTGATGGATACCGTTCACGAGGACATTTATTTACAAAAACAAATCCAGTTCGAGACCGAAGAAAATACTCCCCTACTTTAGACGTTGAAAATTTTGGCTTAAGTCAAACTGATTTGAAAACTGTTTTCAATGCTGGGGATATTATGGGAATAGGGCCAAGTTCTTTAGAGAAAATTATTGAGCATTTAAAACGTATTTACTGTTATTCAATTGGAGTAGAGTATATGTATATCCGAAATCCAGAAAAATTAAATTGGATTCAAAACCGGTTGAATATAAATGATAATCACCCTACATTTTCAGAGGATCAAAAAAAACATATCCTTAAAAAGTTAAATCAGGCTGTTAGTTTTGAAAACTTTCTTCACACCAAGTACGTGGGTCAAAAGCGCTTTTCTTTGGAGGGAGGTGAGTCTTTGATACCGGCTTTAGACGCTGTGATAGAATCCGCTGCAAATAAGGGGGTAGAGGAGTTTGTTATGGGAATGGCACATAGAGGTCGACTGAATACTTTGGCCAATATATTTGGTAAGTCGACTCAAGATATATTTAACGAGTTTGATGGAAAGGATTATGAAGAAGTTGTTTTTGATGGCGATGTAAAATATCATTTGGGTTGGACCTCACAAAGAATTATCGATACTGGAAAGCAAATAAATATGAATATAGCGCCTAACCCTTCTCACCTTGAGACTGTAGGTGCTGTGGTAGAGGGAATTACTCGTGCAAAACTTGAAAATAAATTTAAAGGCGACACAAATAAAGTACTTCCGATAATTGTCCATGGAGATGCTGCCATTGCTGGACAAGGACTTCCTTACGAAATTGTACAAATGGCAAAATTAAAAGGCTATGCTACTGGAGGAACAATCCATATTGTAGTAAATAACCAAATTGGATTTACAACAAATTACTTAGATGCTCGCTCAAGTACATACTGTACTGATGTGGCAAAAGTAACTTTATCTCCTGTACTTCATGTTAATGCAGATGATGCTGAAGCTGTGGTACATGCCACGCTTTTTGCTCTTGATTTTCGTATGCGTTTTGGTCAGGACGTATTTATTGATTTATTAGGTTATAGAAAATATGGACATAATGAGGGAGACGAACCACGTTTTACTCAACCAAAACTATACAAGGCTATAGCTAAGCATAAAAATCCTAGAGATATTTATGCAAATGAGTTAATTGCTGAAGGATTAATTGATGATAAATATGTAGAAATATTAGAAAAAGAATTCAAATCGGACCTGGAGGATAAATTAAAAGGTTCTAAGAAAATAGAAAATACAGTTATTACTCCATTTATGAAAGACGAGTGGAAATCTTTTAAAAGGGTAGAAGAATCTGAAATGTTAAAGATCGTCGATACTTCAGTTTCTAAAGAGTTGTTAGATAGCGTAGCAAAAGGAATTACTGAATTACCCGAGGAGCATAATTTTTTACGAAAAACAAAACGTCTAATTTCAGATAGAAAAGCAATGTATTTTGATCGAGATAAATTAGATTGGGCCATGGGAGAACTTCTTGCATACGGAACCCTATTGCAAGAAGGTTTCAATGTTCGTCTTTCAGGTCAAGATGTTGAACGTGGAACCTTTTCTCACAGACACGCTGTAATTAAATCTGAAAATTCAGAAAATGAGATCGTTTTGCTCAACAATATAAATCCAAAAAAACAAGGCACATTTAGTGTTTTTAACTCTCTATTATCCGAATATGGAGTATTAGGATTTGATTACGGTTATGCAATGGCGAGTCCAAATACTTTGACATTATGGGAAGCTCAATTTGGAGATTTTTCTAATGGCGCACAAATTATGTTGGATCAATACATTTCCTCAGCTGAGGATAAATGGAAAATCCAAAATGGAATAGTTTTACTTCTTCCTCACGGTTATGAGGGACAAGGAGCTGAGCACTCCTCAGCAAGGATGGAGCGATATCTACAGTTATGTGCCAAAGACAATATGTTTGTTGCAAATTGTACAAATCCAGCCAACATGTTTCATCTTCTGCGGAGACAAATGAAGACAAATTACCGAAAGCCACTTATTATTTTTACCCCTAAAAGTTTACTTCGTCATCCAATGGCTGTTTCTTCAAAAATTGAATTTACCAAAGGAAATTTTCAGGCCTTGATTGAAGACACACTTGTTACTGCTATGAATGCAAAAACACTTGTTTTTTGTTCAGGTAAATTTTACTACGATTTATTTAAAGCTCGAGAAGAAAAAGGTAGAATGGATGTAGCCATAGTTCGGCTAGAACAATTGTTTCCTCTACCAATAAAAGAAATTGAAATGTTATTAGAAAAATATAATAGAACGAAAGATATTGTATGGGCGCAAGAGGAACCCAGAAATATGGGAGCTTGGAGTTTTTTATTATTACAAATGCCAAAAGCCCAGACTTTTCGTCCTGCCTCAAGAAGATACTATGGATCTCCAGCGGCAGGTAGTGCAGTTCGATTTCAACGAAGACATAAACAAGTAATTGATTACGTTTTTGATCCAAAACAAGATAATTTTAGAAAGAAACCAAATAAATAGAACATGATTTTAGAAATGAAGGTGCCTTCTCCAGGAGAATCCATTAGCGAAGTAGAAATAGCTCAGTGGTTAGTTTCAGATGGAGATTACGTCAAAAAAGATCAAGCAATTGCAGAAGTAGATTCTGATAAGGCAACTCTTGAACTTCCCGCTGAGGTCAGTGGTGTAATTACTTTAAAAGCTGAGGAGGGTGACGCAGTTCAAGTTGGTGCTATTGTTTGTCTAATAGATACAGAAGGTAAAATGGACACTTCTCAAGTAAAAGATAATGTTAAAGCAAAACCTAAAAGTGAAATCCCGGAAAAAATTCCTGAGGTTCAAGAGGTTGAAAAAAACTATGCTTCACAATTTCCTTCTCCAGCTGCAAAAAAGATTATGAACGAAAAAGGAATTTCATCCAATCAAATTAAAGGATCGGGAAGAGGAGGGAGAATAACTAAAGAAGATGTTGTAAAAGCAGTACCATCAATGGGAACTCAGCCAGATTGGGGTGAGCGAAGTCAAAATCGATCTAAGCTCTCTATGCTAAGAAGAAAAGTAGCTGAACGTTTAGTAGATGCAAAAAATGAAACTGCAATGTTGACCACTTTCAATGAGGTTGACATGTCAGAAGTTTTTAAAGTACGTAATAAATTTAAAGATGACTTTTTAAAAAAACATAATGTAAAACTTGGTTTTATGAGCTTTTTTACCAAAGCTGTGGTCAGATCATTGAAGCTTTACCCTGATGTAAATTCAATGATGGATGGAGACTATAAAATATCATATGATTATTGTGATATAAGCGTAGCAGTTTCTGGCCCTAAAGGTCTAATGGTTCCTGTAGTTCGAAATGCTGAAATATTAAGTTTTAGCGGAATAGAAAAAGAGATAGGTCGTCTGGCAATTAAAGCACGTGACGGAATGATCACAGTAGATGATATGACTGGAGGTACTTTTACCATTTCCAATGGTGGTGTATTTGGATCTATGTTGTCAACACCAATAATTAATCCTCCTCAGTCAGGAATTTTGGGAATGCATAACATTATTCAGAGGCCAGTTGCTATTAACGGTAAAGTTGAAATTCGCCCAATGATGTATCTGGCACTTTCTTATGACCACAGAATTATTGATGGTAAAGAGTCGGTTGGTTTTTTAGTTTCAATTAAAGAAGCTTTAGAGGATCCTGTTGAACTTCTGATGGATAATAATTCTAAACAGGCTTTCGATTTATAAAAATAATTTTTGTTGAGAATAATCAATGACAGCTTTATTTTTTTTTAGAAAATCAGAGCCTATTATACCGTCAATTTTTTTCGCACCCTGAGAATCAAGCGTCATATTTACATGATTTAAATCAAGCAATACAAAAGCTTGCTTTCCTCTAAAACTTCTGCCTAGTTGAATTTTGCATTCCAAGGTCATTACAGCTTGCATCTTTCCTTCACTGGCGCCTGCTGCATCAAAAGGATCTCCTTTTTCTTGTAATTCAAAATGTTCCTTAAGCTCGGAATGTATGCAACTATTTGATGCCCCAGTATCAATAAGCATCATTGCAGTTTTTCCATTAATCTTTGCTTTACATAAAAGATGCTTTGTGTTAGAAAAACTTAACCGAGTGAAACATCTAGAATTCATATGAGAATAAAAATAAGTCTTCCACTTGAATAAATTAATGGTTTTATCACTTTAACTAACTTTGTCATAAAATATTTTATGCAATTAATTGACACCCACACTCATCTTTATGTTGAAGCTTTTGATGCCGATCAAAAAGAAGTTGTAGAGCGAGCTATTGCTGCAGGTGTATATCATTTCTTTATTCCAGCAATAGATAGTTCATATACAAAGCGCATGTATGCATTAGAAAAACGTTATCCCAAGCAAGTTAGTTTAATGGCAGGTCTACATCCTTGTTATGTCAAAGATAATGTTGAAGAGGAATTAGACAAAGTTTTTACCCAACTCAATGAACGTTCTTTTTGTGCCGTTGGAGAAATTGGAATTGATTTATATTGGGATAATACATTTTTAAAACAACAACAAAAAGCCTTCTCAAAGCAGATTGAATGGGCAAAGCATTATGGTTTACCAATTATTATTCATTGTAGAGATGCATTTGATGAGGTTTTTGAAGTTCTAGATCAGCACCGATCACCTGAACTTTTTGGTATATTCCACTGTTACACTGGCACACTAAAGCAAGCCAGACGTGCTATAGATTTAAATTTCAAGTTGGGAATAGGAGGCGTAATTACTTATAAAAACGGTAAAATTGATAAATTTTTACATGATTTACCATTGGAATCTATTGTTTTAGAGACCGACGCACCATATTTATCACCAAACCCTCACAGAGGTAAAAGAAATGAAAGTGCATATTTACCTTTAATTTTAGATAAAATTGCTGAATGTTATCAGCTTCCGCATAAAGAAATCGCAGCAATTACCACCGGAAATGTAATGCAAGTTTTTAAAACTGAAAAATTTTAAAATTAAAAAGCAATTTTTAGAAAAAAAACATTTTTTTTTCTTTATTTAGAATACAGATTATAGAGAGGTGGCCGAGTGGTCGAAGGCGCACGCCTGGAAAGTGTGTATTCCAATTGCATTGGAATCGAGGGTTCGAATCCCTTCCTCTCTGCTAAGTTGGTTTTTGGTGTATAAATGGTAGTTGCAAAGAAGAAAAAACTATCTTCTTAAACTTCTTCTTTGTTTAATTGTTTCTCTTCTAGTTTTTGAAGGTGAAAAACTCAAAATTTTTGACAATTGGTCTAAAAAGTTTGTTGAAACTTTTGAGAGTCTATTTTTAAATATCATAATGAAATATACAATTTATTAATCAAAACATATTGAGGTTAAAAGATTTTATAAAGTTGTCTTTTATTTTTATCATTATAATTCTTTCCAACATTGAAAATTTTATATTTGTAAACTATTGATATCACAAAGGTTCTTTTATATAGGAGGATAGGGCTTTGTGCTAAGTTAGTTTTTGGTATATAAAGAAATTGTAATAAGGTAATTAGAGATTAATTACAACAGAATATGAAATTGCACAAAAGAATATTGCCAATCCTATATAAAAGATATTAAGAGCAGTTTTCAATTTCATACAATTCAAATATAAAGAATTTTAGGATATAAAATAGTAGCAATTTGGAGGGTGCTAATTAAAGGTTTATATGAGGGTGGTTTTTATAGTACTTTTTTTAGTGTTCTTTTATTCCTTTTGATGTCATTATAATTCTTTCCCACATTGAATATTTTATATTTGTAAACCATTGATATCACAAACTTCCTTTTATATATGAAGATAGATGTTTGTGCTAACTATTAGTTACCTTTTCTTAACTTATAAGATTGGTATGAATTTATACCTGTTAAAAGGTTATTTGTTGTAATAGATTAAATCCCCCCTCTGTACTAATATAAAAAACAAAAGAATATCTAATTTATTTCAAATAATTTGAAAGTAGTTTTTCTGTTCAAGCTATGAAATAATTCAGGTCTATTAGCACATTTAATTTTCCTGATTTTTGCATTCGAGTATAATTTTATAATTTTTTTGAAACTTTTTTCAGCAGTTTCATAATTGCTGAAATTTCCAAGATTAACTTGAAAATATTTTTTAAATCTAGTTATTTCAAAGGTATCTTCTTTAAGTGTGCTTTTATTAACCAAATCGTTAGCTTCGGTTTCTTCATTAAAAACACCAATCAATATTGTGTATCTAAAACTTAAGTTCCCCTCAACTTGAGTTTCTCCATAAGCATATCCATCTACTCGTTTTGGATCATCTATTCTGGATTGAATATAATCCATAATTGTTTTATTTCTTTCTTCGGTTAACTTAAGATTGTATTCTTTTGAACCCCTGCAATCAGCAAAAGAAGATATTTCAATTTTTAGATTTGGATTAATATTTAAAGCTTCAACTATAGAATCTAGTCTGGGTTTAAATTGTTGTTTAATATCTGTTTTATTAAAATTAAAATAGATTGGTCTAAAAACTTTGTTATAATTATAATTATTTTCTAATAGAACATTAATTTTTTCTGAATTCCCATAATCAGTTATAATTTTATATGAAAAAGAATCTTTTTCAGTTTCAAAAGAGTTCGATCTATACCAAAAACTTCCATTTGAGTTTAGTTTTAGTTCACCACTTTTTGCATCGTTAATTAATAAAATTTTAAAATTTACGATTTGAATTAATTGGTCATTAGAAATCATTTTTTCGATATCATTATCTAAAACATTTTTCAGTCCTACAATTAGGGTATCTCTTCCATAAAAACCATAAAAATCTTTCTCTCCCTTTATTTTTGGTTTAAATTTAAAAGCATAAATATCATCATCACCCTTACCGCCATTTCTATTTGAACTTAAAAAACCAGTTCTTACTTTTTTTTCTAGGGAAAATGAGGTGTCATCTTCATTTGAGTTGAAGGGTTCTCCAAGAATGTTTTTTTCCCATCGGTTATATACTTTATTTGAGGCGATATAAATATTAAATTTTTTTTCTGTATTCTGATTTGATGAATAAAAAAGAATTTTTTTAGAGAAGCAAAAAGGAAAAACTTCGTCATTTTCAGTATTTATGTCAGGGCCTAAGTTTTTTACTTCACCAAAAGGCTTGTCATTTTCAATATTAACATAATATATATCCATTCCACCATAGCCTCCTGGTCTGTCACTTGAAAAGTAGAGAGTTTTACCGTCTGGAGAAACTGAAGGATGGAAGGACGTATAACCATCAATATTTAATTCCAATGGATATGGCGCTTCTTTTCCAATATTCTTAAATGGGATCTGAAAAATATTTAATTCAATACTTTTGTTATTTTTAATCTTATTTGTCGTCTGTGTTAGATATAACATTTTCGATGTAGAATTTAAAGATATTGGACCATCTTGATAAATTGAATTAAACTTAGAATCAAATTCTTCAACTGGTTTAGTCTCAAGAGAATTTAAATTTATATTTGTTTTGAATAAATTATAAACCTGATTATTTGAATTAATTTTTTCTCCAATACTTTTCTGATCTCCTAAAAAGAAAAGTAGTCCCCATGATGGTTCAACTAGGGCAGGGCCAAACTCAGATTTTTCAGTATTAAAATTTAAGTTGACAATTTTGTATGTGGAATTACTATTATTGGAAATAGAAATAGGACTAGCTTCGAGAGGTAGTTTTTTTGCTTTTTGAATGTATTCTTCAACCAATTTTTTGTTCTCAGGAATTAAATATATGTACTTATAGTAATCTGAAACATTAGCAAAATCTGATTGAACTAATGGGTCCATTATTCTCGAAGCCTCTTTGAGTCTATTCATATTTTTTAAAGCATCAGAATAAAGTCTTCTATGACTTGGTGATAGAGAATCTTCTATTTTTGAAAAATAGTTAATTGTTTTTTGATAATTTTTATTCACAGAATAATACTCAGCCCACTTAATGTTATTATCAGAATCAGTTTTTAAAATAGCAGATTTTTTTTGACCATAACCAAAAAAAAGAATTAAGATTGATATTGTAAAAAATTTATATTTCATGGTCAGAATATTCTAGGAGATCTTAAGATACCCATTCTTGGATTAAATTCGTATCGAAGCAAAAATTCGTGAGAATTATTGTTTGTAAAGTTTTTAATTCCAATTGAATTAGAAAAAACATAGCCGATAGAAAAATTATTACTGATATGAATTCCTGCCAGTACACCAAGCCCTGCGCCTGATTGAATTATATCATTTGAAATGCTTACTAAATTTTTTATTTGAGGTCCAACCCATAAAGACTTGTTAAAATATAGCAGGGTGCTAAAATCATATGAAACAGGACTTCCACTTGTAAATTTCAATAAAAGACTAGGTTTTAATTCTATTGTATTAGAAAGCGATATTAAGCCTCCTGTAACAAAATAGTTATGACGAATTAAAAAGTATTCCCCATTTTGGATCATTTTAGGAATTGAAAATCCAAGATAAAATCTGGGAGTATGATAATAAAATCCAAAACCAACATTAGGCTCTAAATTTTCAGGCATTTCATTTGAATATAAAGTAAAATCCTGTTTTTGTTGAGGATTAAGAATGTCACTATTAAAATCAAGGAGTGATGCTGATATTTTTAACCCTAAACCTAAATAATGTTCCTTATCATTTAACTTTAATTGATAAGCTATGTCAGCACTAAACTGAGAACTCTCTAAAGGGCCAATTTTGTCTACTATCCCAGTTAAGGAAAATGCTAAATTTTTCTTACCCCTTGAACCATTATATGAAAAACTATGAGTAACTGGCGCTCCATCAAAACCGATCCATTGGGACCTAGATAAAAATGTAAAAGAAGAATAATTTTTTGAACCCACATATCCAGCATTAAAACTTTGATGATTGAACATATACATATTAAAGCTAGATTCTTGTTGAGCATTAACTATCAATGAGTATCCCGAAAAAATTGAGAACAAAAATAATTTTATTTTATTTCTTTCTATCATCTCTTTATGTAGATAAAACCTTTGTGTAATTTTCCTCCTTCTTTTTCTTCAAAGAAATAGAAATACACTCCCTCTGGAAGTAGTTTTGAATTATTACCATAGCTGATGTTTGTAGATCCATCCCAATTGTTTTGATAATTCTTTGTTTCAAAAACTTTTTGCTCCCATCTATTATAAATTGTAAATCTATGATCAGGAAATGCTTCAATACCAGAGATTACAAAAAGATCATTTACACCATCACCATTAGGACTAAATGAATTAGGAATAAAAAGGTCTTGAAAGACTAACTCAATCGGGTCAGTAATACCAATTAATGGACACGAATTAAATAAGCGATCGATTACTAACCTAAATTGAAATTCTACATATTGCTCCGTAGGATTTGTAAGTTCCAATTCTGGGGTGTAAACTCCTCTAAAATCAAAATCTTCACTTAAATCACTCCAATCTTCAAACTCTCTTTTTATCTGCCATTGAAAAGAATAAGATGAGTCAGAATATGGATAACTTAATTTTATTGACTTTCCTTTTATTATTTCAACAAAATTCTCATCAGGAGGTAAAATTTCAGGGACTTCCAAGATCTCCAAAAAGTCATATATTCCATTATTGTTTAGATCCCTTGGCAAATCACTGTAACTATTTTGATTTAAAACAAGCCCACTACTATCAACAATTAATGGGGATTCTCCAATTAATCCATCATTGTCAGGATCATTAAAACCTGATTCGACAACATCAAAACAACCATCATTATCACTATCCAAATCGATACTATTAGGTATTCCATCAAGATCAAAATCTGAGTTTGTTTCAATTTCATCTGAAATTCCATCATTATCATCGTCTTTATCAATACTGTTTTCAATTCCATCTGAATCACAATCAGGAAGGCTAGTTGCAATTTCTGTAATATTTTCTTCTATATAGCTACAATTGTTTCTAGGGTCAGTATTATCAACTTGCTCATTTACATTTAAAACACCATCACCATCAATATCATTATCACATACATCACCGATACTATCACCGTCAAGGTCTTCCTGATTAGTATTACTCGTTTCAGGACAGTTATCGTCATTGTTAATTATCCCATCTCCATCTAGGTCATCATTATCTAGATTAATTACGAAAACAGATGTTGGGGATAATAGAATATATGTTTTATCTGAATTAATATCATCTACTGCAATAAGAATTTCTGAACTTATGTCACCATCAACTATCAAATCATCTTTACCTGTTATAATTATTTGTTGATCAATATTCCAATTGTCTTTTGTGAAAATTAATTCTGATAATCCTATAATTAATTCTGATTCATCTAAAACATCTAATTTTAATATTACGTTATCATTAATTTGTGTTGTTAAACGAATATTTAAAATAGAATTAGTACCATCTTCAGAAACATTGTCAGTAAGATTAATTAAAAGTTGAGCAATATCATCATCTTCATTTGTAAGTATTGGATTTGAAACGTCTTCAGCTTCAATATTTTCATAAAAACTATCTCCAGAAGTCGGATCTCCTGTTATTAGAGTAATTTCTTGATTTCCATCAGCAAAAAAATCATCTACACCAGTAATGGTTACAACATTTGAATCTGGGAGATTCCAATTATCGGCTAATATAGTTACAGAATTTGTTGACAAAATCATTTCATTTATAGGCCCTGAAAGACTAAGTGGAATGTTGACACTTTCACCTCCAACAGGTTTTGATAATAAACTAAATTGAACAACTATATAGTCTCCAGATTCACTAGTTGAAAAATCATTATTTAAAACGGTCAAAATAATTCCTGGAGAGTCGTTATCTTGATTAGACATTGATATATCGTCAATTGTAGATCCATCAAGTTTGTTATAATTACTATCTGTTGATGATACATTTTCAGTTACAATAATATAATCTATTGCGCCATCACTTACTGGGGGATCATCGTTAACACCAGTTACAATTACAATCTGAGGAATATTCCAGTTTGAAGAGTTAAATGAAATAACAGAAGTTATTAATATACCTTCCTGCTCATTAGATGAAATTAAGTTAATATAAACATCGGCTGTAGGTTCAGTATCTAAATATATTTCAAATGAGCCGTTATCTCCTGATTCACTTGTCAAGTTATCAAGAATATTAACTATAACTCCTACTTGCTCATTATCTTCTGTAAT
Organism: Flavobacteriaceae bacterium; assembly: GCA_045561915.1. Classification (GTDB taxonomy): domain Bacteria; phylum Bacteroidota; class Bacteroidia; order Flavobacteriales; family Flavobacteriaceae; genus MS024-2A. Next base: position 5,570 of record JBJKWV010000022.1, on the reverse strand, counting down.
CACTTCAACAGTTTTATCCTCAGCTCCAGTAAATGATGCGTCAGAACTTGAACTTACTGAACCAGTTATTATTGTTGTTTGATCGTCATCAAATATAAGATCATCAACACTTTGTAGGTTAACAGTTTGAGGGATATTCCAGTTTAGTGAATTAAAAGTCAAAGACGAATTTATTAATGTAGCTTCTGTAATATCATCACTTACAAAATCTATTATTACATCACCAGGAGGTTCAGCCGTTAAAGTAACCGTGAAGCTAACTGAATTAACAGGAAGCTCTTCCTTTAAATTACCGTTGACTTCACTTAAAACAAAATCTCCCACATCATCATCAACAGTTATGACAGATCTGTTTTCAGGAGCTAATGATAAAAAAGCTGAATCAGATGCAGCATTAATTTGCGCTGTAATAGATGTATTTTGGTCTCCATCAATAAGTAAATCATCTTCACTACTAATTGTAATTGTTTGTGAAACATTCCAGTTTGAATTTGTAAATGTCAAACTTGTGGTACTTAATATTTTTTCTGTAGAGTCATTATTTATAATATCAACATAAACATTATTGAGGGGTTGGGATGTTAAAAAAATTGAAAATTCTGCTGTTTCAGGACTATTTTCTGTAACATAAGCGGGATCAACTAAAAATCTTTTTGAAGTTGAAAGTTCAGTTTCCTCTTCAGGCATTGAGATCGAATCTAGATTTGAAACAATAATCTCTGACACATCCCACCCAGCAGTATCATTATTAAAAATTATTACATCATAGTCTGTCGCGGCAAGTCCATTAAAGCATGCATTTGATGTGGGGTCCATTTCTAATCTTAAAGTTGCTGTAACTGTTCCATCAACTAATGGTTCATCAATTGGATCTAAGTTTATTGATTGTGGTGTATCCCAATTTGAATTATCAAAGCTTAATGAACTTTGATCCAAACTAAAGTTACCGCCAGGAATAGTTGTAAAATTAATTTTTACTGTACTACTTGGAACATCCGTTAGAACAACAGTAAATGTATCACCTGACACTCCCTCATTTAAGCTTAAGGGTGTGCCGCTAATCGAAAGTCCAGGGTTAATTATATTAAGTGTCGCTGATGCCGAATGTGTTGAACATACATATTCATCCATATTTATAGCTGCCCTAAAGTAATTATTATCCAAAGACAAAGGGGGTGATGTTAAAATGAGGTTTTGAGAATTAACTCCTGAATAAACTGCACCATTACTTAAATTTTCCCAATTACCGCTAACACTATTATATCTTTGCCATCTGTAGTTTAAACCTGGTTCATTTCCAATAGAGGTAAATGTAATGTTATCTCCAAGGCAAATCTCACTATCAGTTGGTTCTGTAGAAAACGAAGGAGTAACAGTATTTTCCAAAAAGTCCATTAAACCATTTGAATTTAAATCATTAGGTGTTGTATATCCCTCACCTTGGTTATTTACTCTTCCTGGTTGAGCGGCTAACATACCGTCTACAGTAATTGGATTTGTTCCAAGTCGCCCGTTAGAGTCACCATCAGAAAAACCTGCTTCTACGGTATCAAAGCATCCATCTTCATCACTGTCTCGGTCTAGATGATTATATGTCAAGTCTGAATCAGTGTCAAGTGGTAAGAATTTCATTGATAATACTCCGTTAAATAATGAATTACCAGATGTATTTTCAGTAATATGTTTAAAAGTAAATTGAGTTATTCCATCTGAATGAAAAGAAAACCTATTTGCAGCTGAAACACTCGAATCAAATGTGAAAAGAATTTCATTAGAGGTAATTGTTACAGTACTAGAGTCGTAAATTCCATTTTGATTTGTATCAACTTTAAGTTCATCTCCTGGGTCAAGAAGAGTTAATGTTAGTGATGCTGGTAATACACTAACTGAATATTTTTCTCCTGCTTGAAGGGAATGAGTAAAGTTAGTATCTTCATATAATACAATGTTTGATGGCTGAGTAAAAGAAACAGTATATGTTCCGTTTTTGATTCCTGCTGAGCTATTAATTGTTGACACAAATGCTCCAGAGGATTGTCCAGTCAATGAAATACCACCACCATTATTTGTAAAGGCTGCAGATACAATTGAAGTTTCAGTTGTTGTATCAGAAAAAACAATCATAGGATCACTAGTAGTGGAGATATCAATACGATCAATAGATCTTGATTCTACAGAATTATAAATACCATCTTGATCAATATCTACATCAATATTATTTATTATACCGTCTCCATCAGTATCTAAAGGACAATTACTCACTTTTTTTGGGGTTGACTCTAGACGAAAATTTTTTGCTCCACAATTGATTAAACCAACAGCTCTATAAAAACCAGTATTTGTAGGAGTTATAGTTGATGTGATAGCTCCGCCAACAGTTGTGTAATTTATAGCTCCCTGACCATCCCAAAATTCCCATTCAAAACTATCGAAATCTGAAGCATTAGAAATATTTAAATTTATATTTGGTATGCAATTACCAATTGATGAAGAAGCTGCAGCATTAAAATTATTATCTGGAGGTGACGGAAAGCCAGAATAAAATGCTCCAGCAGTAGCACTTCCACTTGAATTATAATAAGCTGCATATAATTCGGCTTTACTACCATCAGGATAGTTAGAAAATATAGACACATTACCAACTAAACCACTAATTTTATAGGTAGTATAGCTTGTATTTCCGGTTATAGCTCTACCGTTAGATTTCTCAGTACCAGTTGCACCACCACTAATATTATTTATTGATACTCCACCGGTTGTAAAATCACCTGTCCAAGTTGGTAATATGTTATTTTCATCTACAATAGTTACTGATGCAGTAGCTGGCGCAACAATTGTTACAAAGGTGTTCCAATTAGCATTAGCAGCATTTCTAATTTGAGGTATTGTTTCTACAGTTTCATTACTAGTACATGATAATGGAGGCACAAAATACATGTCTGTATTTGCAGTATTTCCATTAGTAACTGCTTGATAAGCATAAGCATTTTTTGAGGTTCTAACATATATATTTCCTCCACCTGCAGCATTAGAATATTCATTACCTTCTATGGAATAATATTGTCCAGCTGTAAGTGTTACTGTAGCTGAGTCACTTCCATTTAAAAAAATTGCAGTATCATCTTCATGAGCAACAATTAATGCATTATCATAATCATCACCATCATTTGGATTTCCCTCAATAAAAATAAATTCATTTCCTGTTTTATCAAGACCTACAATCTGGTCTACACCATGGTCCCTTCCAGTCTTTCCTTCTGACATACTTCCGTTAGAACCACCTGTTATAACAGCAATATTTTTATCTGATTCAATTAACATACCAATAAGGGCATCTCTATTAGTTATTGGATATGGTAATCCTTGTGCTGCTGTAGGAGGGTTTTCTGTGTTAGCACCATTTTGAGGTACTATTGTAGCTATAATAAAAGTTTCAAATTGATTAAGTCCTATCTCAATATCAGCAATATTTCCAGCTCCGTCATAAACTTCTACAATATTTTCCATATCAGCGAATCCACTACCTGCATTATTATTTATATCACTGAAGGTTACCGTTGTTATTCCTGCTTCAACAGCCATTACTGAAGAAAAATTTAAGTAATTAGGATCAGTGGGTATTCCATTTGTGAAGCCTCCGGCACGAAAAGATTTACCAAGTGCTGCCGCACCCTTACTTACGAGACCACTTGCTTGGGCATTAGCTCGGTATCTAATATTTACATAAATGGGAGCATTTGCTTCTATGTAATAGCCTTTATCTGAGATTACATTCCCTGTTGATGCAGCAGTTATGAAGAGTTGACCAAAATTATTGCCATTTGGAATTCTATAATAATCAGTATTTTCTACAATTGCATCCGTGGCACTTAATTTATCAACAGTACCTGTAATCTTTGTTGCATTATTTAATGGAAGAGGCCATATAGTATAATTTACCGGATCAGTACTGGATGTTGATATATATATCCATTGATCCTGAAAATCATCTGCATTTCCACCAGCTGCCGCTAAAGGAGGTATATAATGAAACTTACTGGCTTGAGAAAAAACAGCAATTGGCAATAGCAATAGAAATAGAAATAATATCCAATAATGACCCTTATAAGTATGGAGCATAGTTAAAATTATATGAACATTTAATCATAAGTCAAAGATTTATATATTTGCCGCCTCAGCTAAAAAAATGGTAACATTAATACTCTAAAAGAAATTTACTTTATGCTGAATTTATATAATTTAGAAATCAACCCTAGTTTGTCTTTTTATATTAATCTAATTTAGGAGTAATCATTTGATTCACAAAATCATAACTACTTAAATCACACTTTTTTGTTAAAGTCTTAAATGTTGAGCATGTTTTTTGAGTTTATATTACCAAGTAATTATTAAAGCATTTATAATAATTTGATTAAAAATTTTGTTGAAACTTTTTGGGGTTTATTTTTGGATATTATGCTGCAATAAAAAAAATAGCTGGGTGTAAGTTGAAGTTAGACAATAGAATTAGATGAATGGTTTGTTTTAAAACATCTTTTAGTGTTCTTTTGTTTTATCATTTAATCTTAATACTATATCATTAACTTTATATTTATAAAACAAAGTTAAAGTAAATGCTCTAAAATATATTAAAGAATGAGTTTGAGCAAAAATTAATATCATGTATTTTTTTTTTATCTTTAACCGCGTTTAATTAAAAGAACAAACATTATTTAAAATGAAAAAACTATTTTTTACACTTACTTTATTAGGTTTTATTACTACAGCTAATGCTATTTCATTAACTCCTAATACAGCTACAACAGTAGCATCTTCTATAATACAAGATGAAGAAGCTCCAGAACAATCAGCTTCATTTACACAAGAATTGAAAAGTCGCTTCATTGAAGGAGGGCCAGGCTTCATGGGAATCGTATTGATTTGTTTGATCCTTGGACTTGCTATATCTATTGAAAGAATCATTTTCTTAAACTTAGCTACTACTAACTCTAAAAAACTAACTGAAGGTGTTGAGGAAGCACTTTCCTCTGGAGGTGTAGACGCTGCTAAAGAATTTTGTAGAAATACAAAAGGACCTGTAGCATCAATATTCTATCAAGGATTAGACCGAGTTGATGAGGGTGTTGAAAGCGCTGAAAAAGCTGTAGTAGCGTATGGAGGAGTTCAAATGGGTCAACTAGAAAAGAACGTATCTTGGATTTCACTTTTTATTGCCTTAGCTCCAATGCTTGGATTTATGGGAACAGTAATTGGAATGATCCAAGCGTTTGACAAAATTGAGGCAGCTGGAGACATGCAACCATCACTGGTTGCAGGTGGAATTAAAGTAGCACTATTAACTACTGTTTTTGGTTTAATTGTAGCTATTATTCTTCAAGTATTTTACAATTATATAGTTGCAAAAATTGATAGCATAGTTAACGATATGGAAGATGCATCAATAACATTAATAGATATCCTAGTTGCAAATAAAAAATAATTTAACATAAGAGGAATTACCATGAATATTCAAACAATTGTAAAAATTATTAGTGCTGTATTTGGTTTGCTCGGTGCTATATTTCTATTTA
>JBJKWV010000021.1:0-24855 GCA_045561915.1 Flavobacteriaceae bacterium | reverse complement strand
GTCCTGGTTATAGTTTTGATGATGAATTTAGCGACTTGACTCATAGCGGTCCTGGAATTTTATCGATGGCTAATAGCGGACCTGCAACTAATGGAAGTCAGTTTTTTATAACCCACAAAGCGACTCCTTGGTTAGACGGAAAACATACAGTTTTTGGTCAAGTAGTAGAAGGACAAAAAATTGTAGATAGTATTGAGAAAAATGACATTATTAATGAAATTAAAATCATAAGAAAAGGATCCGAAGCAGATAATTTTAATGCCCCAGTATTATTTGCAGAATATTTTGAAGGTCGTGAAAAATCTAAAATTGATGCTTTTGCTTCACTAACAGAAGGTATGAATAAAACAGAAAGTGGTTTATATTATAAAATCACAAAAGAGGGTTCAGGTTCTTTCCCTAAAACTGGTTCTAAAGTTTCTGTACATTATGAAGGAAAGCTAACAGATGGAAGAGTTTTTGATTCTTCTTTTCAACGCGATGATCCAATTTCATTTTCTGTTGGTATAGGTCAAGTAATCAAAGGATGGGATGAAGGAATTATGCTTCTTAATAAAGGTGCCAGTGCTCGTCTAGTAATCCCAAGTAATTTGGGATATGGAGCTAGAGGAGCTGGAGGTGTGATTCCTCCTAATTCAACCTTAATTTTCGACGTTGAACTTCTCGACATAGATCAATAAAATATGTTTATGGCCAAGTTAAAACTTGGCCATTTTTTATTTTATGAAGAAAATCTACACAATTCTTATTGGACTATTACCTGTACAATTGATAGGGTTAATATTTATAAAAAATCATCCTTCATTAATTGAAACATACTACAGTCAAAAGTTTTATCCCTTACTCTTTGATTTTTATCGTTTTTTCTTTGAAAAAATCCCTTTTTCAATAGGTGACTTTTTTTATGCCATTTTTATCATGTATATATCATATGAGATTGTTCTAGCCTTTAAAAAGAAAAATATAAAATGGATTGATACACTAAAAAAAACACTAAGTATATTTTCCATAATCTTTTTAGCATTTAACCTTAACTGGGGATTAAACTATCATCGCATTCCGCTTCACAAAAAACTTAATTACAATGTTAAGTATGATCTATCACAATTAGAAAAAACTTTTGAAATTTTGGTAACTGCATCTAATAACCTGCACAAAAAATTAAGTAATGCTGATACAGTTCCGGTTAGAATATCATACTCTAAAGATTTTATTGTTCAAAAAATTGAAGAAGAATTTAATTTTGAATTGAATGAACTAAAACCAAATCCATATTTAAAAAACTCTCTCTGGGGAACATTATTAAGTTATATGGGTTACGCAGGATATTTGAATCCTTTTACACTAGAGTCCCACGTCAATAATAAAATTCCGAAGTTAGATTATATGGTTACTTCAGCTCACGAAATGGCCCACCAGTTAGGAATTGCATCCGAAAGCGAGGCTAATTTTATTGCATTTTATAACTGCATAAACCATTCTGATCCATTTATTCAATATTCGGGCTATACTTTTGCTCTTCGTTATTGCTATTCTGAACTATATAAATTGAATCCTGAAAAAGCAAAAGAAAAAATCCAAGCTTTAAAATCAGGAGTTTTTAATAATCTCTTGGAGGTTTCAAATTTTTGGAGACTATACAAAAATCCTTTTCAGCCAATAATAAAAAAAGGTTATGATTCCTATCTAAAAGCAAATGGTCAAAAAAAAGGGATTAAAAGCTACAATGATATGGTAAGTTTGGTTATTTCTTATTTAGAGAATTAATGTCCTAGATTTGTTTAAAATTATTAATTTTCTTCAATAATAATTTTTTAAAAAGTTTAAATTTTGAAATATTTAAGTAGCCCCAACAACCAAGAATTAAAACGCCTTCGTCTGTTATTTGAAAAATCAAAAGAGCGTAAAAAACAAGGTCTTTTTGTAATTGAAGGGTTAAGAGAAATAGAAAAAGCTGTTTTGGGAGGGTACAAATTAAAAACTATTTTTATTCAAGAGGGTAGTGAATCTTCTTTCTCAGAAATTTTAAAAAAATTAAATGCTGAACTTATTTTTTGTATTGAAAAATCTGTTTTTGATCGTACTAGTATACGTTCTGGATCTGAAAAAATAATCGCTATCGCTAATACTAAGACACATACATTGGAACATCTTAATCATTCGAATAATGGCATAATATTAGTAGTTGAAGCTCCAGAAAAACCGGGGAATATTGGTGCGATTTACAGAACTGCAGCTGCTGCAAAAATTAACTCAATTATTATTGCCAATCCAAAAACCGATTTTTATAATCCAAACAGTATTCGCTCTAGCTTAGGTAGTGTTTTTTTAGTACCAACTGCATTAGCTCCTTCGTTAAAGGTAATAAACTACTTAAAAAATAAATTTTATAAAATTTTAACTGCTACTGTAGAAACTAATGCTTTAAGCTATCTTGAATGTTCCTTTAAAAGACCTTGTGCAATAATCATGGGTGCAGAAAGTAGTGGACTTAGTTCTCCGTGGATTGCTGCGACCGATCAAAATTTAATTATCCCAATGCATGAGTCTGTAGATTCATTAAATCTATCTGTTTCTGCGGGGATACTCATGTATGAAGCTCAGAGTAGAAAATAATAAACTTGAAAAAAACACAATTCTTTAGTATCTTTAAGGTACAATGATTATTGATCAATTAACGGAAAATAAAGCGATTGCAAAGCAGTACAAAGAACTCTTGCGTATCAGCTATCAAACACTAAGTGAGACAGATAAAAAGATTATTCGACTTGCATTTGATATGGCTGTTGAAGCTCACAGTAATCAAAGAAGAAAATCTGGTGAAGCCTATATTTTTCATCCAATCAATGTTGCTAAGATTGTAGCTGAGCAAATTGGTCTAGATGCCACTTCAATATGTGCTGCATTATTACATGATGTTGTAGAAGATACTAAATTTTCTATTGAGGATATTGAACGTAATATCGGAACTGATGTGGCAAAAATCGTCCATGGTTTAACAAAAATTTCTAGTCTTAAAAAAGATAAAAATATCTCTCTCCAAGCTGAAAATTTTAGAAAAATGCTTCTTACTCTTAATGATGATGTACGTGTAATCATCATTAAAATTGCGGATCGATTGCATAATATGCAAACTATGGATGCTATGCCTGAATACAAACAGGTTAAAATAGCTTCTGAAACCCTCTACATATATGCTCCTTTAGCACACAGAATTGGTCTATATAATGTAAAAACAGAATTAGAAGATTTAAGTCTCAAATATACTGAACCCAAAAGATACGAATCCATTAAACTAAAGATTGAAGAAACTAAGGGAGCTCAAGAGAGTTTCATCAAAACCTTTTCCAAGTTTTTAAAATACGAGCTCAGCAAAGAACGTTTTAAGTTTGAAATTAAGGGAAGGAATAAGTCTATTTATTCTATTCATCGTAAAATGCTAACTAAAAATATTTCGTTTGAAAAGATATATGACAAATTTGCATTAAGAATTATATATAAAAGTAACAAGAATAATGAAAAATTTCTTGCATGGAAGATATATTCTATAATAACAGATCACTTTACCCCAAACCCCACTAGGCTCAGGGATTGGATTTCTGCTCCAAAGTCAACTGGTTATGAAGCTCTTCATATTACTGTAATGGGTCCTTCTAATAAGTGGGTGGAAGTTCAAATTCGATCAGAAAGAATGAATGAAATTGCAGAAAAGGGTTATGCTGCTCATTATAAATATAAACAAGGGAATCAAAAAGATATTGGAATTGAAAGCTGGCTTAATCGTATTCAAGAGGTATTGGAAAACAACACAGGCAATGCTGTTGACTTTGTCGAAGATTTCAAACTAAATCTTTATGCTGAAGAGATTTTTGTTTTTACACCTCAAGGCGACTTAAAATCACTCCCACAAGGATCTACTGCTTTAGACTTTGCTTTTTTTATTCATACCGAGATTGGAAAAAAAACAAGGGGAGTCCGGGTAAATGATCGCTTGGTACCATTGAGTAAAGTGTTAGAAAGCGGTGATCAAATTGAGGTCATTACTTCTGATAAAATTAAACCGTCAAAAAACTGGTTGGATTTCGTTGTAACATCGAGAGCTCGTTCAATAATAAAATCTTCAATTAATGATGATAAAAAAATACACGCTGAAGATGGAAAGGAAATTTTAAGAAGAAAACTCAAATCACTAAAAATTCCTCTAAACGATAAAACAATCAGGCAAATGTTATTGTTTTTTAAGTTAGATAACAGTCAAGACCTATATTACAGAATAGGGATTGGATCAATGGATAATAAAAAACTTAAAGCTTTTGCAAATGATTATAATAACACTTTACTAAACTTCTTTAAAAGACGAGTAAATAAGTCTCAGAAAAACACTAAGATAGAGAATGATAAGATCACAGAAAAATATGATACGCTTGTTTTTGGAAAAGAAAAAGAAACACTTGCCCACAGCTTTGGTAACTGTTGCAATCCTATTCCAGGAGATTCTGTATTTGGATTTATCACTGTGAATGAAGGGATAAAAGTCCATAATAAAGAATGTCCAAACTCTCTTGCACTTCAATCTAACTTTGCTTACAGAGTAATCTCAGCAAGATGGGTAGATTCAAGCTCTGAAGAGTATAATGCTATTTTAAAACTTACTGGAATCGACAAAAAAGGTCTTGTTAATGAGGTTTCAAGGACAATTTCAAATAATATGAATGTTAACATAAACAAAATAAACTTTGATACTGAAGATTCCTTTTTTACAGGTGAAATCCATGTAAGTGTTCCCAACAAAAATATTTTGAATAAATTGGTTCAAAACCTATCTAGAGTAAATGGTATTGATAAAATTGTTAGAGAATAGGGCTTAATAACTATATTTGCGATTGATGAATGTGGAAAAATCAAATCAAGATATCGTAAAGGAAGTTTTTGTTAGCTTCCTAGATCATAATGGACATCGTAAAACCCCTGAGCGTTTTGCAATCTTGTTTGAAATATATAACAGTAAGGAGCATTTTGATATAGAGTCACTTTACATCAAAATGAAGAATAAAAACTATAGAGTCAGTAGAGCCACACTTTATAACACAATTGAACTTCTTTTAGAATGTGGATTGGTCCGTAAGCACCAATTTGGCAAAAATCAATCTCAATACGAAAAGTCTTATTTTGATCATCAGCATGATCACTTTATCTATACCGATACTGGAGAAGTAAAGGAATTTTGTGATCCAAGGATTGAACAAATAAAAAATACTATTGAAGAAGTATTTGATGTAGAAATACACAACCACTCATTATACTTTTATGGTACAAAAAAAAATAAAAAATCCTGAAATAAATGGCGGTAGACTTGCTATTAGGGCTTCAATGGGGCGATGAAGGAAAAGGAAAAATAGTAGATGTACTAACTTCTTCGTATGATATAATTGCTCGCTTTCAAGGTGGGCCTAATGCAGGACATACACTCGAATTTGAAGGAAATAAACATGTTCTTCATACCATTCCCTCAGGAATATTTCATCCTAAAGCTATAAATCTAATTGGCAATGGAGTTGTTATTGACCCTATAATATTCATTAAAGAAATTGAAGGGCTAAAACCTTATAATATTGACTTTAATGAAAAATTATTAATTTCAAAAAAAGCTCATCTAATCCTACCTACCCACCGCCTATTAGATGCTGCATCTGAAGCATCAAAAGGGAAAGCTAAAATAGGTTCAACATTGAAGGGAATTGGCCCAACATATATGGATAAAACTGGTAGAAATGGAATTCGTGTAGGTGATATTTTAGCATCTAATTGGGAAGAAAAATATAAGCGTCTCAGCATCAAGCATTTAAATATGTTGAAAAGTTACAATATATCGATTGACTATGATTTAAATGGCCTCGAAAGTGAATTCTTTTCAAGCATTGAGAATTTGAAAAAATTTAAATTAGTAGATAGCGAACAATATCTAATCCATGCGCAAAAAGAAGGGAGTAAAATATTAGCAGAAGGTGCGCAAGGATCACTTTTAGATGTTGATTTCGGAACATATCCTTTTGTTACCTCGTCAACTACAACTGCAGCAGGGGCTTGTACTGGACTCGGAGTAGCTCCAAATAAAATCAATGAAGTTTTCGGTATTTTTAAGGCCTATGCTACCAGAGTTGGAAGTGGTCCATTTCCCACAGAGCTCTTTGACAGTATTGGAAAAACTATGGCTAAAGTGGGTAATGAGTTTGGTTCTACAACTGGAAGAGCAAGACGCTGTGGCTGGATTGATCTTGTAGCTTTGAAATATTGTATCAATATTAATGGAGTAACCCAATTAATGATGATGAAAGGTGATGTGCTTTCGGGTTTTAATAAAATTAAAGTCTGTACTGCTTATCAAACTGAAACAGGAATAATAGATTATTTACCATACGGAATTTCAAATAATGAAGTTACACCAATCTTCGAAGAGCTTCCTGGCTGGAAAGAAGATTTAACAGATATGACTAATCTAGACGAATTCCCAGTAAATTTCAATAATTATATTTCTTATTTGGAAAAAGCCTTAAATACACCTATTAAAATAGTTTCAGTAGGTCCGGACAGAAAGCAAACTATTTTCAGATAAGAACCTTCAATATGTACATGACATATCGTATTGTATTAATTTTTATTCTTACCGCAATTACCCAATTAAAAGCACAGGAAGAAAAAATTATTGAGATTCGCCAAGCTGGAGGATCTAAGCAAGAATCAAGATGCATTTCCTGGAGCAAATATTTTATTCAAAAATTTAGACAAGCGAGTCATCCTCTTCCATGATGGGGCATTAATAGAATCTGATTTAGCCTACTTCTATGCTAAAGAAAATTTTTTTAAAGCCACGGGAGATGTAGTCTTCACTCAGGGAGATAGTTTAAGAATGACATGCAATAAAATTGAATATAACGGTGATACAAAAGTAGCATTAGCTCAAGGTGATGTGTTTTTAGAAAGGCCTGACATGTCATTAAAGACAGAAAAGTTAAATATAGATCGTGTAAAAAATGAAGCATTTTATAATTCGAAAGGTGTAGTAATTGATAGCTCTAGTACTCTTACTAGTAATCAAGGCATGTATTTTATTAACAAAAAAAAGTATAGGTTTAAATCCAATGTGATAATTGATAATCCGGAGTATGAAGTAAATTCTGATCAACTTGATTATTACACTGAGTTAAATCAAGCATATTTATACGGAAACTCTAGTATCATTGGTGATACTTATACTATAAAATGTGAAAGAGGCTTTTATGATCTAGACAGGGAAAAGGGAGTATTTAAAAAAAATGCTACACTTTACTATGACAATAAAATTATTAAAGGAGATAGTCTATATTTTGAGAGTGAAAAAAATTATGCAGCAGCAACAAAAAATGTAAGCATAGTTGACTCTTTAAATAGCTCAATAATTACAGGTCACTACGGTGAAATTTTTAAGGATAAAGACTCTGCAATAATTACACGAAGAGCCCTAGCAATCAATATAATCGACAATGATTCTCTTTTTATTCATGCAGATACACTAGTTGCAACTGGTCCTGAAGAAAGACGTATACTTAGAGCATACTATGATGTGAGGATTCTAAAAAGTGACTTACGTGGTGTTTCAGATTCACTTTATTTAGATGAATCCATTGGTTTAACAAAACTTCTAAATAAGCCTCTTTCAAATCAACAAGAACAGATATTCACTGAAGCCGAGCGTAACTTAAATAACCCCGTATTATGGTTTGATAAAAGTCAAATGTCAGGCAATCAAATTCTTTTAATTTCAAATACTGATACTAAGAAATTAGACTCCTTAAAAATCCTTAATAACGTATTTATTATTGAAAAGGATACTTTAAGTATTGATGGATATAATCAAATTAAAGGTGGAATTCTAGATGGCAATTTTAAAGAAGGTAAGCTCGATAATATTTTAATCACTAAGAATACAGAAATGGTTTACTACCTGTATAATGATGAAGATCTTCAATTAATTGGAATTGATAAGACTACTTGTAGTGCTTTAAAAATGAATTTTGATGATGGTGAAATCAGTGACATTACTTTTTTAGTAGCTCCAGATGGTGATGTTTATCCAGAAGATGATCTTCCAATCAACGAAAGAACATTGAAAGGTTTTGCTTGGAGAAAAAAAGAGCGTCCAGAAAGTGTAAATGATTTATTTGACAAAAACGACAAAGAGGACCAATTTCCTTCTATTTTAAAATTTAAATACCCAGACACTGGTGTAGGTAAAGTCCCTGTTAATTAGTAGATACTATGGAAAATTTAGAACAAGATTTCTTAAAGTATCAGGCTATGACAACTCCTCACCCACTTGCACTTGAGATTAAAAGGGCTAAAGGAGTTTATATTACTTCTACAAATGGAAAAAAATATTTAGATTTTGTAGCAGGGGTTTCTGCTTGTAGCTTAGGACATAGACATCCGAAGGTAATTTCCGCAATTCGTAAACAAATTAACAAGTATATGCATGTAATGGTTTATGGAGAATTTGCACAGCAACCAACAGTTCAATTGTGTAAAGAACTTGTGTCAATTCTACCCAAAAATCAACAAAGTATTTTTCTTACAAATTCAGGAACGGAAGCAATTGAAGGAGCATTGAAATTAGCCAAAAAGGCTACCAGTCGAAATGAATTGATCGGATCATTCAAAAGTTATCATGGTAGTACTCAGGGGGCACTGAGTCTTTTAGGCTTGGAAAATCAAAAAGAAGGTTATCGTCCTTTAATTCCTGGCTCACGCTTTATCCGATTTAATAATTTAGAAGATTTGAATCAAATTACCACTAAAACAGCTGCTGTAATTCTAGAAACGATCCAAGGAGGAGCTGGGTTTGTCCTGCCTAAAAATGATTATCTTAAAAAAGTAAAGAAACGATGTGAAGAAGTTGGTTCATTGCTTATTCTAGATGAAATTCAACCAGGATTTGGACGTACAGGTTCTTTTTTTGGTTTTGAACATTATTCTGTTGAACCTGATATTGTAGTTATGGGAAAGGGTATGGGAGGTGGACTTCCTGTTGGTGCTTTTTCTGCTTCATCTCTATTAATGAAGGTTCTAATGAATAATCCAAAATTAGGACATATAAGTACATTTGGAGGTAATCCAGTAATTGCTGCTGCATGTCTAGCAACACTCCGTGAATTAAGAGATTCAAATATAATCCTCCAAATAAAAAAAAAAGAAGCTATTTTTAGAGATGAATTAAAGCATGAAAAAATTAAAGAAATTAGAGGTAAAGGTCTAATGCTTGCGATAATATTAAAAGATTCAGATACCGCTAATAAAGTTGTCTTAAGGTGTATGGATAAAGGGCTACTACTTTTTTGGTTACTATGGGAAAAAAAAGCTGTCCGTATATCTCCGCCCCTAATTATTAAAGAGAAGGAAATTCGAAAAGGTTGTGCCATTATAAGGGCTGTTTTAGATAATATTTAAAAATTATATGTTAACTATTTTGTTAAAAACAATATGAGTTACAATGGATTTACTCTAATAGGAGTTTCTATTTTTAAATAAATAATTTAGACAACATATATGCTAAATTACAATTCTGAAGAAACACAATCATCCGTATTGAAATTTGAGCAAATGCTCAAAACCAACCTAATTTATTTCTTTGATGCACAAGAATTTGAAGATATAATTATTCATTATCTAGGATTTGGTGAAAATCAACTAGCTAAAAAAGCATTAAAACTTGCTCTTGAACAACACCCTAGTAGCTACGAACTAATGTTATTACAAAGTGAGATATTTATTTTGGAAGAAAAATATGAGTTAGCGCTTGAAGTACTTGAGTATGTTGAAAAAATAAATCCATTTGATGAAGAAATTGCTTTACAGAAAGCAAGTATTTCATCTAAAAAGGGGGACCACAAAACATCGATTAATCAATTACATCAGGCATTAAGTATTTCAGAAGACCCCTTGGAAATTTGGAATCTTTTAGGTATGGAGCATTTATTAGCAGAGGAATTTAAAGAAGCTTCATTTTTCTTCAAAAACTGTTTAGATGAAAATCCAGAAGATTATCCCTCTCTTTACAACTTACTTCATTGCCATGAACAGTTAGGACAAGTTGAATCAGCTATATCTTGTCTAAATAAAGTTCTTGAATTTGATCCATATAGCGAGATCGCCTGGATACAATTAGGTAAAATACTAGTCAAATCTGGGAAAATTAAAGAGGCTCTCTCTGCTTTTGATTTTGCAATAATAAGTGATGACTCCTTTTCAGGAGCTTACATTGAAAAGGGTATTTTATTAGAATCTATTGGTAGAATTAATGAAGCTATTGAAAATTATGAAGTTGCCATGAAAACTAATGACCCAACCTCATTTATCCATAAATGTCTTGGAAGGTGTCATGAGAGTTTAGGAAATTATGAACTAGCACAAAAATTTTACATTAAATCAATACAGCTAGAACCTTCAAATGAAAAAAGTTGGGAATCGCTAATCCTTTTTTATTTTAATCAAAAGAAATATAAGAAGGTTAAATTTTATTTGGATCGTGCCCTAAAAAGTAATAGTGACTCTATTAGTCTTTGGAAAAAAAGCTTAGAGCTATACACTTTAACTGGTAAAAAAGAAAAAGCGATTGACAGTTGTAGAAAATTAATTGAATTAGGAAATTATGAATCAGAAATACTCATTCAATTTCTCGATCTTTTAATTGACGAAAAAAAATGGATTGAAGCTTATAAAATTGGTAAAGAGGCTTATATCTCATTTCCAGAAAACAGAAAAATAGCTATAAGGATCGCTGGTTGTTGTTTTTATTTAAGCAAAATTGATGAGGGACTTTATATTTTAAATCCTAGCACAATTAATAATTCAGAACAAGCTCTTTTCAGCTCGCTTTTTCCAAATTTTAAAAAGCTCCTTATTGACTCTTTAATTTGAACTAATCAGTTTATAATTAATTTGAACTAATTAGTTTAAATTTGGTTCTATACCTTTGAGTTGTATAATAGTTAATTTATGAGATACTTTCTTCTCTATTTAAAAGGCGTTCTGATGGGTGCTGCAGACTTAGTCCCAGGAGTTTCTGGAGGCACCATAGCTTTAATAACAGGGGTTTATAAAGAGCTTTTAGAAAGTATAAATAATTTTTCCTGGAAAAAAATTAAGTTGCTTAAAAATGGGAGGTTTAAAGAATTTTGGAATCAAATAAATGGATCATTCCTTTTATCATTATTTAGTGGTATTTTAAGTAGTATTTTGCTTCTATCACGAGTTTTAGAATGGTTAATGAATAATGAACCTATTGCGCTCTGGTCTTTCTTTTTAGGATTATTGACAGCCAGTATTTTATATTTAATAAAAACAGAATTAAAATATAATCTGAACTCGATATTTTTTCTTGTAGTTGGTTCCTTAATTTCTTTTTTCATAACACAATTAAGTATTTTTACAAATGAACTCCCGATTTGGTATATATTTATTGCTGGTTTTTTTGGAATTTCTGCAATGATTCTTCCCGGACTTTCTGGTGCTTATATTTTGGTTTTAATGGGCGTTTATAAAGAAATATTATCGATGGTTAGACAAGCCCAAGATCTTGTTTTTAATTTTAATCAGGAACAGTTTTTTGAGGTAACATCAACATTAAGTATTTTTATTCTAGGAATTCTTTTAGGTATTAAAGTTTTTTCAAAATTATTATCATGGCTACTTAATTATCATCATGAAACGACTTTTGCCATTCTCATCGGATTAATGATAGGAGCCTTGGGTAAAGTTTGGCCATGGAAAAATCAAATCTCAAACCTTGGTGAAAACGATCTCAAATTTAATATCGCAGTTCTTCCACAAAATTTCGATGGCTCATCGCCTGATATTGAAAAATCAATAATTCTTATGTTTCTAGGTTTTATTTTAGTATTTGTTTTAGAACAAAGCAAAATCTTATCAAAAAATGAAACATAATTTTGAAAAATCAAATTTCTCTAAAGATTTTATTCTAGTCGTTCAGGGTATTGCCATGGGAGCTGCAAATAAAGTTCCAGGAGTTTCAGGAGGAGTTGTGGCTTTAGTTGGAGGTTTCTACGAAACTCTTATTTTTTCCTTTCAACGTTTTAATTTAAAAGCGTTAAAATTTCTTCTGAACAAAAAGTTTAAAAGTTTTTGGAGATATGTGAATGGTCGTTTTCTTACTTTACTATTTAGTGGAGTTGTAATAAGCTATTTTAGTGTTTCACTCCTTTTAGATTATTTATTAAGTAATTATGAAACGCTTGTTTTAGGAAGTTTTTTTGGTATGATTATAGGATCCTTATATTTAGTTATCACTAGAGTTAGAATATGGAAAACGTCTACTAGAGTATTACTTTTATTGGGACTTAGCTTTGGGTTATTAATTAGTTATCTACGTCCTGTTGCTGAAAACGACCAGCTTTACTTTGTCTTTTTTTGCGGAATAATTAGTGTTTCAGGAATGACTATTCCTGGTTTATCAGGATCTTTTTTGCTTTTAATTCTAGGCAATTACAATCTGTTACTTGTTGATGCTGTAAATGCACTTTTTCTTGTTTTATCTGATATTATTTTTCTAAATTTTGATTCCTTATCAAATCCCATAATTCAGAGGCTTTTAGTTATAATATTTGTTTTTACAATTGGTTCATTAAGTGGACTGATTCTATTTTCAAATATTCTTAAATGGGTTTTAAAAAAATTTCCGGAACAAACCCTGTCTGCTATAGTTGGATTTATTAGTGGTACTCTCATATTAGTTTATCCATGGAGAAAAAAAGTCCTCCTGTATGACGACAATGGAAGTTTAATCATCAACGCTTCAGGAAATCCAATGTTTTCAAATTATAACTATTATTTCCCAGATTTTAAAGATTTTGAAACCTATGGTGTACTTTTAACTATTATTTTAGGAATTAGCCTTCTGTTCTTATTAAATTATTATGATAAAAAAAGAACTAATTAATCAATTTGGCCTCGTTGGTAAAAACATAGACTATTCTTTTTCAAGAGAATATTTTACCTCAAAATTTAAAAATGAAAAAAAAGTTGACTATCGTTATGTAAATTATGATATAACAAGTATTGATAAATTCAAAGAAGTTATAACAAGAAAACCAATACCAGTAGGCCTTAATGTAACTACTCCATATAAAAAAGAAGTTATTTCTTATTTAGATAAACTTTCTACAGAAGCAAATGCTATTCAAGCTGTTAATACAATTGTATTTGATCAAAACAAGAAGCTAATAGGTTATAATACCGATTATATCGGTTTTGAAAAATCATTATTTGAAAGCGCTGATAAAAGGCCAAAAAAAGCAATAATATTGGGAACAGGAGGAGCATCCTCCGCTGTAAAATTTGTTCTTGATAAAATGGGTTGCAAATTTAAATTTGTATCTCGAAATCCTAAAAAAAATCAATTGTCTTATGATGAGATTACAAAAAAATATTTAGATGAAATTGACTTAATTGTAAATACAACCCCATTAGGAACATACCCGGGTGTAAATAATGCGCCACCAATTCCATATCAATATATCAACTCTAGACATTTTTTATTTGATTTAATATATAATCCAAGTGAAACAAGGTTTCTTAAAGAAGGTAGACAAAGAGGTGCAAAAACAACAAATGGCTATAAAATGCTTGTTTACCAAGCCGAAGAATCCTGGAAACTTTGGAATCATTGATTCAAATTTGACCCATTCTGCTTTCAGATTTAAAAAAAATTGTATTTTATTTGTAAATAGACATTTAACTCATGGAAGAGAATACTCTACAACCTGGTGCGGAGGAGAAAAAGAAGCCGCATGAAAAAAAAACAAAAAAGTTGAAAGAAAAAAATACTAAAACACGAAAAAATATAACTGATTCAAATGAAGAAAAAAAATCTTCAAAAGATAAAAAAAAGCGTATTGTTAAAAGTGAAAAATTAAAAGAACCTAAAGCTTTAAAAAAAGAAACGGGAAAAGAAAAGATTAAGAAAAAAGAAAGTCCAAAAGAAAAAGTTTCTGCATCAAAGAATAAGAAAACCAAAGAGACTAAAACTTTAAAAAAAGAAACAGGGAAAAAAAAGATTGAGAAAAAAGAAAGTCCAAAAGAAAAGGTTTCTGCATCAAAGAATAAGAAAACCAAAGAGGCTAAAACTTTAAAAAAAGAAACTGGGAAAAAAAAGATTGAGAAAGAAGAAAGTCCAAAAGAAAAGGTTTCTCCATCAAAGAATAAGAAAACCAAAGAGACTAAAACTTTAAAAAAAGAAAATGTTTCTTCTGAAAAACAAAAGGAGGAAATAGCTCCAGGGAAAAAATATAATTCTAAATCCATAGAGGAACTAATAGAAATTTTTCAAAAACTATCTACAAGTGAAGATTGGTTAAAAAATCATAAATTACTTATATCTATAAACGATATTTTTGATAAGAAATTCCAATTAGATGTTAAAAAACAGAAGAAAATTTTTATAAAGGAAGGTGGAAATGAAATTGATTTTTTCTTTAAGCCTGATTATAAAAAAAGTTTTGATCAAATTACTTACGATTATCGAAATAAGAGAAGAAATCATTTTAAAGATCAGGATGCAGCTCAAAAAGTTAATCTAGAAAGAAGAAGAGCTATCATTGAAGAAATTAAAAACCTGATTGATCAAAACCAAATTAATTCAAAGACATACAAGGAATTCAGAACACTTCAAGAAAGCTGGTATAATACTGGGCAAGTTCCAAGAAACGAAAGTCAAAATCTATGGGATACTTTTAAGCATCATGTTGAAAGGTTTTATGCTTTTTTACATTTAGATCGTGAGTTTAGGGAAATGGATTACAATCATAATTATCAAGAAAAGATTAAACTCATAGAACGAGCTGAAGGACTTAAAAATTATCCTGACATAATTAAAGCAAGTAGAGATTTAAATATTCTTCATAAGCAATGGAAAAACGATTTAGGTCCAGTTGCAAAAGAACATCGTGAAGACCTTTGGAAAAGGTTCCAAAATGCTTCGAAAGAAATTCAAGAGCGGCGACAAGTATACCAAAAAGATGCCATTGGAGAAATGAAAAAAAATATGGCAAAAAAGGAGGAATTATTAATTGAAATGAAAAAAATTCTTAAAAATATTCCTGAAAATCATATCTCTTGGCAAAATGCACTAAAAAATTTTAATATTCTAAGAGAAGACTTCAAAAAAATTGGATACATACCAGCAAAAGAAAGTAAAGCATCATGGAAAATTTTTAGAGAAGTAGGTTCTGAGTTTATGCGTTTAAAAAATCTATTTTATAAAGAACAAAAAAAATCTTTCAACTCTAATATAGAAGCTAAAAAAACCCTGATTAACCTATCTATAGAAGTTCTTGATTCAGAGAATTGGAAAAGTTATGTCCAAAAAATGAAAGAATATCAAAAAGAATGGAAAAATATAGGTTTTGTACCTAGGAAATTGGACAATAATTTATGGACGGAGTTTTCAGGTATTCAAAAAAAGTATTTTGATAGATTAAAGAATGGATTCCAACAGGTCAATTTAGAACAAGAGGAATTACTCAAGACAAAAAAATCATACTTAGATAAAATTAAAAAAGAAGTTTTTAAAGCAGATCCAGATCTGATCAAAAAAGGATATTTTGATCACTTGGATAAATGGAATGAATTAGGGACCCTTGAACTAAAGAGTGAAAATGAGATGAATAAATCATTCACTGATATTATAATTGGAAAAATCAAAAAAACAAAACTTGAGGACAAGGACATTGAATCTATAATTAAAGATATTAATATAAATATTTTACAAAATGATCCAAGACGTCTAGAGTATGAATTTCGAGATGTTCAATCACATTTGACTAACTTAAAAGCAGAACTAACCCAGTTAGAAAATAATTTGGAGTTTTTCAGTAATTCAAGTACTGAAAATCCTTTGTTTAAGAATGTAGAAAAACAAATAGATTCTTGTCAAAAGAAAATCGACGAGACACAAAAAAAATATATAAGCCTTAAGCAAATCAGAAATGCTCAAAATAAAGCGAATGAACCTTTAGAAGGAGAATCTCAAAGTAAGTCTGATCAAGAATTATCAGATAGTGAGGATTGATTTTTAGATTCTTCCCAGAAATTCTCCATTTCCTGGAATGATAAATCTGATATAGATTTCTTTAATTTTTTTGCTCTTTTTTCAATAGAATTAAATCGTTTTATGAACTTCTGGTTGACCCGCTCAAGGGCTGAATCAGGGTTAATTTTTAAAAAACGTGCATAATTAATTAGTGAAAATAAAATATCACCAAATTCTTCCTCAGCATTTTTTTTATTGCCCTTTAAAACCTCTTCTTTAAATTCAATGATTTCCTCCTCTACTTTAGACCAAACTTGTTCTTTAATATCCCAATCAAAACCAACACTAGCAGATTTTTCCTGTATTCGCATTGCCTTCACTAATGAAGGTAGGCCTCTGGGCACTCCATCTAAAATACTATTCTTCCCTTCTTTTAGTTTTAAGTTTTCCCAATTTTTTTTTACTTCATTTTCATCTTTAACTATCATATTACCATAAATATGAGGGTGCCTAAAAACCAATTTCTCAGAAATACAATTAGCTACGTCAGCAATATCAAAAGTCCCTTCCTCACTACCTAGTTTTGAATAAAAAATAATGTGTAATAATAAATCACCTAATTCTTTTTTTATTTCTGAAGTATTACCTTCTAATATTGCACCTGCTAATTCATAAGTCTCTTCAATAGTCAAGTGTCTTAAACTTTCAAAAGTTTGTTTTTTATCCCAAGGGCAATTTGCTCTAAGATCATCCATTATATCGAGCAAGCGTGCAAAAGAATCTAATTTTTCTTGCTTTGAATTCATCTTATTTTCTTGATTTTTTAGGGAAACTCATTTTATAATCAACAGTAATATCGCCTTTTGAAATTAAAGATAATCTGTTTTTTATTAGTCTTTTTTTCAGAGAAGATAAATGATCTGTGAATAATACTCCTTCAATGTGATCGAATTCATGCTGTACAACTCTTGCTGCAAGACCATTTAATTTAAGTTTTTGAGGTACAAAATTTTCATCAAAGAAGTTTATACTGATTTTTTCTTTACGAGAAACATCCTCTCGAATATCAGGAATACTAAGGCAACCTTCATTAAAATCCCAAAGATTTCCCTCTTCACTAATTATTTTTGGATTTATAAATACTTTTTTAAAAGTATTTATAGTTTCTATTTCTTTGACACTCATATTCTCTTCATCAACAAATGGAGACGCATCAATTACAAAAACCCGAATAGAAAGACCAATTTGTGGAGCTGCAAGACCAACTCCATTTGCAGCATACATGGTCTCCCACATATTGGCAATTAGTTCACTTAAATTTGGATAATCTGATGTTATTTCTTTTGCTGTCTTTTTTAGAACAGATGATCCATATGATACAATGGGTAATATCATGACGTATTCCTTTTATGGTCTAAATAGGACTGTAATATCAGTGTAGCGCTAATTTCATCTATCAAACCCTTATTTAATCGTTTCTTTTTTTTTTGACCTGTTTCAATTAAACTTTGAAAAGCTATTTTAGAGGTGAAACGTTCGTCATAGCGCTCAATTTGATAGTCAGGAAAATTTCTTTTTAATTGTTTTATAAACTGCATAATATGGGTTTCAACATCCGATTTAGAGCCATCTTTTTGGAGTGGCCTCCCAACAACAAAAGTTTCAATTTTATCGGTTCCACATAGCTTCTTCAAATATGGAATCACTTCATTAGTTGGAAGATTTTTAAGACCACTTGCAATGATCTTAAGGGGATCTGAATAGGCTAAACCAGTTCGTTTTACTCCATAATCGATGCCTATTAGATATCCCATCAATATTTTTTTTCAAATATACCTCTTTCATATAAAATGTTAATTTATTAATTATTATAACTTTTAAAAACTGAAAAATTAATTGCAGTACCCGTAGAAAATAATTTTTATTTGCTATTTAATTTTAAGTGGGTACATTAAATTTGATTATGGTCTTCTACATCTGAATAGTTATGAATTCTTTACCTTTGATTAAAAAAATTAAAAGATGCAAAATATCATTGAAACCGCTTGGAATAACCACTCTTTACTTAAGGATTCAAAAACCCAGGACACAATAAGAAAAGTCGTCGATCTACTAGATCAAGGCAAACTTCGTGTGGCAGAGCCAACTAATAAAGGATGGAAAGTAAATGAATGGATAAAAAAAGCAGTTATTTTATATTTTCCAATCCAAAAAATGGAGACTCTGCAGGCTGGACCTCTTGAATTTCATGATAAAATACCACTAAAAAACAAATATAAAGATAAGGGCATACGTGTGGTTCCTCATGCAGTCTCTAGACACGGAGCCTATATTTCCGAAGGTGTAATTCTTATGCCTAGTTTTGTAAATATTGGTGCTTATGTGGATTCAGGTACAATGGTTGATACGTGGGCTACTGTTGGAAGTTGTGCACAAATTGGTAAAAACGTTCACCTTAGCGGTGGTGTTGGAATTGGAGGGGTTTTAGAACCACTTCAAGCTTCACCTGTTATCATTGGAGATAATGCATTTCTAGGATCAAGAAGTATAGTAGTTGAAGGGGTCCATGTTGGTTCAGAAGCTGTGCTAGGGGCTAATGTAGTTCTTACAGCCTCAACAAAAATTATTGATGTTACAGGTTCAAAACCAATTGAAAATAAAGGAATCGTTCCCCCCCGCTCTGTTGTGATTCCTGGAAGTTATACTAAAACCTTTTCAGCTGGCGATTATCAAGTTCCTTGTGCTCTTATAATTGGTAAAAGAAAAGAAAGTACTGATAAAAAGACATCTTTAAACGATGCACTTCGAGAACATGACGTTGCAGTTTAAAAATCGATAATCTAATTTAATCTGAGATCACTAAAAACATTAATGTGGAATTAAAGGATGATTTTTCTAAATTTTTAAAAAATCCGCTTTTTAAGGTTGTTACTGAAGAAGCAAAATCACTGGGTATAAAAGCTTATTTAATTGGTGGATTTGTCCGAGACCATTTACTAGGAAGAAGAAATAAAAAAGATATTGATATAGTTGCAATAGGTTCTGGTATTGAACTTGCAAAGGCGGTTCAAAAAAAGTTAAAAGGTGCTAAGCCGGTTAAGATTTTCAAAACATACGGGACAGCAATGATTCACTGGAATGAATTAGAAATTGAATTTGTAGGTTCAAGAAAGGAATCGTATTCAATGGAGACTAGGAATCCAAAAATAGAGTCAGGTTCACTAGAGGATGATCAGAATAGAAGAGATTTTTCTATCAATACTCTTGCAATAAGTTTAAATAAAGTTGATTTTGGAACCTTATTAGATCCATTCAATGGGATTTCAGACTTAAAACAGAAAATTCTTCGTACTCCCTTAGACCCTGATATAACCTATTCAGATGATCCTCTTCGAATGTTACGTGCAATTCGTTTTGCTAATCAGCTTAACTTTATAATTGAAGAAAAATCTTTAGTATCTATTACAAAAAATTCAGACCGAATAAAAATCGTTTCTAAAGAGAGAATAGTCGAGGAATTAACCAAAATATTAGCTACAAAAAAACCATCTTATGGATTTATTTTATTAGAAGAGACAGGGCTATTAAAATTAATTCTACCAGAATTGGTTACCCTAAAAGGAATAGATGAAATTGAAGGTCAAAGACATAAAGATAATTTTTACCATACCTTAGAAGTTGTTGATAATTTATGCTTGAACAGCAATAATATATGGTTACGGTGGGCTGCTTTACTTCACGACATAGGAAAAGCAAAAACAAAAAAATTTGTGCCTAACATAGGATGGACATTCCATAATCACGAATTCATTGGATCTAAAATGATATATAAAATCTTCAAACGTCTAAAAATGCCGCTTAATGATAAAATGAAATTTGTACAAAAAATGGTATTAATGAGTTCTAGACCAATCATAATATCAGAGGATCATGTAACTGACTCAGCAATACGCCGATTACTTTTTGATGCTGGACCATTCATAGACGATTTAATTACACTATGTGAAGCCGATATAACTACAAAAAATCAAAAACGCTACGATCTTTATCATAATAATTTTAAGATTGTTAGGGAGAAAATTATTAGTATCGAAGAAAAAGATCAACTTAGAAATTTTCAACCTCCAGTAAGCGGCGAAGTTATTATGAAGTATTTTGGTTTAAAACCTTCTCGGGAGATTGGAATAATTAAAGAGTCAATAAAAGAAGCAATCTTAGAAGGAGAGATTCCAAACAAATATGAAGCAGCTTTTGAAAAAATGAAAGAAGAAGGGGAAAAAATAGGCCTAAAATCGAATGAATAAACTTTATAATTTTTTTTTAATTTCAAGTTTAGTATTGGTCTACATGGTCATTGCTGCAGGGGCAACTGTTAGAATGACTGGAAGTGGTATGGGCTGTCCAGATTGGCCAAAATGTTTTGGTTACCTAATTCCACCTACGGAGCAATCCCAATTGGACTGGAAAGCCAAACATAAATATAAAAAGGGACAAGTAATAATTATAAATGAAAGTCTGCAAGTAGCACCAAAAGATTTTGAATCAAATAATTATTACAATTTCGAAAATTGGGAACCCTACACTATGCATGACTATGCAATTTTTAATCCAACCCATACATGGATTGAATTCTTAAATAGATTACTAGGAGCTGTTGCTGGTCTAGCTACATTATTTTTATTTATAACCTCAATATTTAGATCTGATAGAGATAAATTGTCAACTACAATATCTTTCCTAATTATCTTAGGCATGGGCTTTCAAGCATGGCTTGGTAAAACAGTCGTAGATTCTAACCTTCTCCCTTCTAAAATAACCATACATATGGGTATGGCTTTTCTAATTTTAGTTTTTCTTGTTTTCCTATTGGAACGAAAAAATACGTTTGTTAAAAAACTACCTAGATCAATTACATTTAATTCATTTGTTTCAGTTAGTTTAGTCCTCACCATTATTCAAATTAGCATGGGTACTCAAGTAAGACAATTTATAGACGGACAGATACACTATTGGGGTCTTGAATCTCCTTCAAAATGGTTGGTTGAAGCACCCTTTTTGTTTTACTT
Source organism: Flavobacteriaceae bacterium (assembly GCA_045561915.1). Lineage (GTDB taxonomy): Bacteria > Bacteroidota > Bacteroidia > Flavobacteriales > Flavobacteriaceae > MS024-2A. The sequence continues at coordinate 3,711 of JBJKWV010000021.1, read as the reverse complement.
TCATAGAAGCTTTTCGCTCCTTGTATTGTTCGTAAACTTAACAATCGGTTACATTTTATTTAGACACCAATATATACCCCTTTTCTTTTTGGGAATATTACTTTTGATAGGTTTAGAAATTCTTTCAGGGATTTGGATGTACTATTTCGATTTTCCTTTTTCTTCACAACCAATACATTTACTGCTTGCTTCACTTTTATTTGGAGCTCAAACATATTTTATGGTCCGTATAATTAAACAAAAATGATATATAGAATTCGAATTATTTTAGATGTAAAAGAGGATGTGTTTCGAGATATTGAAATCGAGGCAACATCAACTTTAGAGGATTTACATCATGCAATTACTCAATCCTTTGGCTTTTTAGGAAACGAAATGGCCTCGTTCTACAAATCTAACGAATCATGGTATCAAGGAGAAGAACTCCCACTTGAATCAATGGAAAATGGATCTAATATGAGAGATGAACCCTTAAATAAAATTTTCACTTCATCTCAACATCATCTAATTTATGTTTACGACTTTTTAAATCTTTGGACGTTTTTTGTTGAGCTTAATGAAACTGCTGATATTATATCCAGTTCAAGCTATCCAAACCTAATTTACAGTAAAGGTGATGTTCCTGAAGAAGCGCCAGAAAAAATATTTGAAGCTGATAATGAAAAAGAATTAGAGGCTAACGATGAGGAGGAGGATATTGATTTAGACTATAATGATAGTGAATTTTATTAAATCAAATCTCGCATATCTACTTTTTCATAATGTAAACGAACAAAATTCAAAGCTGCGCTCATCAAATCGCCCATCGACTTACTATCTAAAAAAGCTTTGTCTTTTGTGAAATTATAAATTTCTTTTCTTAAACGTTTCAAATTTTTAGAAATTGTTACTTTGTCTGATTGCATAATATCCAATAGTTTTTTTAAACGATTTCCAGAACTAATAATCCTCCTTGCAACAATAGAACGTTCTTCAATCTTGTATTGATTAATGGAGTCATGATTAAGTTTAGTTCGAACTAAATCCATTATCGGTGTGTTCTCTTTAAAAAATTGAGGACGATAAACAGAAAATTTTCCTTCAAATGATTGCTGATCAAAATCTATAGGACGAATTTTATATACCACTTGATCAAAGTCATGAGTTGGAACTACAACGTAATTGTATGCCCGCATATCTCCTAATAATCGAATCATGCACCTTTCATTAAACTTAACATACTCCTTTGCAATTTGAGCTTTCTCAGGGTTTGTGCATTCCGGGAGAAACTCTTTAATAAAAATATCTCCTGGGATTCCTGAAATATGTTCTTCTATCAAGGTATTATTATTTACTAAAAAGTTAAGATTATATGGAGAAAGCATATGTTCTAACTCTAAACCATATATTCTAGAGGCATCAGTCTGCTTAATGTAATAATAGGTGAAATTATCATTCAAAATATTGCGAATTTTAATTCGAAAAGGTTTGGAATTTCCAAAAGTGCAATAATCAATTGAATCCACATTAAGGTATTGAATTCCCGATTCATTTCCATCCGAATGGAGTAATGTATAAATTTTCTTTAAGTGGAAATCAATTTCTCGACGCTCGGTATCCGAATAATATACACTAACCCATAGTGTGTCATTTTCATTTTTATCATAGACTACTATAGAACCTGAAAAACGTAATAGATCGGCGTAATGAATAGGAATTTCAATCCAACGATCATAAGACTTTAAAAAACTAGCTAGGGCCGAAACAATCGGATAAAACGGTTTTTTCTTAGAAATTAATTTTTCTTCCATAGTACTATTTCAAAAGTACTTATCTTTTTTTTAACAAAATATAATTGTTGAAGATTGAATCAGATTAAGATAACATAAAATAAAAAATGATATAAATTCTTTTAATCAGACTAGAAAAACTACAATTGATATTTTGTAATTTTAGCGTTTGAAAAAAATTGATGGATTTTCAAATTGTATCTGATTTTAAACCCACTGGTGACCAACCTCATGCAATAAATGAAATTGTTTCCCAATTTGAGAACAATGACTCTTATGTAACACTCCAGGGTGTGACTGGTTCTGGAAAGACATTTACCATGGCAAATGCAGTAATGCAATTACAACGTCCTACTCTTGTCCTAGCACATAATAAAACTTTGGCAGCACAACTTTATTCAGAGTTTAAGCAATTTTTTCCTAATAATGCTGTTGAGTATTTCGTTTCTTATTATGACTACTATCAGCCTGAAGCATATATCCCAACTACGGGAACATATATTGAAAAAGATTTGTCAATTAATGAGGAGATTGAAAAACTTAGGCTCAGTACAACTTCTTCTCTTCTTTCAGGAAGAAGAGATGTATTAGTTGTAGCGTCAGTCTCTTGTTTATATGGAATTGGAAACCCTGCTGAATTTGAAAAAAATGTTATCCAACTCAATAAAGATCAAATAATTTCCAGGACTAAGCTAATGCATCAATTAGTGCAAAGTTTATATTCAAGAACAACTGCTGAGTTTGGAAGAGGAAATTTTAGAGTTCTAGGAGATATAATTGATATATTTCCAGGTTACGCTGATATAGCATATAAAGTCCATTTTTTTGGAGATGAAATAGAATTAATAGAGTCTTTTGATCCTATTAATAATAAGAAAATTGAGCAATATGAAAATATTAAAATTTATCCTGCAAATATATTTGTTACATCTCCTGATATAATTCAAGATGCAATCATCCAAATACAAAATGATTTAGTAAAACAAATAGATTATTTTAAGGAAATAGGAAAATTTTTAGAAGCTAAACGCCTCGAGGAAAGAACTGAGTTTGATTTAGAGATGATTAGAGAGTTAGGTTACTGTTCAGGCATTGAAAATTATTCTCGATATTTAGATGGCCGAGCACCTGGAACACGACCCTTTTGCTTATTAGACTATTTCCCTAAGGATTTTCTAATGATTGTTGACGAAAGTCATGTGACAATTTCCCAAGTTCATGCAATGTATGGTGGTGATAGAAGTAGAAAAGAAAATTTAGTTGATTATGGGTTTCGACTACCTGCTGCAATGGATAATCGCCCACTAAAATTTGAAGAATTTGAAGCCCTTCAAAATCAAGTTTTATATGTTAGCGCAACACCCGCAGATTATGAATTAGAGAAAACTGAGGGTGTTTTTGTAGAACAAGTAATAAGACCCACGGGACTAGTTGATCCAATTATAGAGGTTCGTCAAAGCAAGGATCAAATTGATGATCTTATTGATGAGATTCAGCAACGTACAGAAAAAGATGAACGTACTTTAGTGACGACTTTGACTAAACGAATGGCAGAAGAGCTAACTCAATACCTAAGTCGTACTCAAATTCGTTGCCGTTATATTCACAGCGATGTAGATACTCTTGAACGTGTGGAAATTATGCAAGACTTGAGAAAAGGTATTTTTGATGTTTTGATAGGAGTGAATTTACTTCGCGAAGGATTAGACTTACCTGAAGTTTCCCTTGTCGCAATTTTAGATGCTGATAAAGAAGGATTTTTACGCTCAAATCGCTCTCTAACACAAACTGTAGGAAGAGCAGCAAGAAATATTAATGGTAAAGCAATAATGTATGCTGATACTATAACTAAAAGCATGAAAAAAACGATAGATGAAACTAATTATCGTAGAGAAAAACAGATATTATACAATAAAAAATATAATATAATTCCAAAGGCATT
>JBJKWV010000020.1:0-25864 GCA_045561915.1 Flavobacteriaceae bacterium | reverse complement strand
AGGTTTTTATCCCATTTGTTCCAGTACCATTTTCAACAGCGGTATAAAGAGTGCCACTTACCATACCCGTATCTCCTGCACTACATCCAGAACATTTTACAGTCACCCCATTAGAGGCCAAATAAAAAGTAGGACTAACAGTTACCGTATAACTAGTAACACCTGTATTGTATATCCCTAAGTTATTTCTTCCGCTTGCAGAAATGAAGTAATCACCAGCAGGTATTGTAGGTGTTGATGTGTTCCACAAATAGGTATAACTATTAGTAGCTGATATAGGAGTCATTATGACACTTGTTACTAAACCACTTATGGATAAAGTAGGAGTTGACATTAAAGACTCTGAAAACTGAACAGTAATAGTAACTGTTTTTGTGGGAGTGTATTTAGTATAAATAGTATTACCACTATCTGTAGCAACATTAAAACTTACAGTTGGTGGAGTACCAACACTTACTCTACCTGATACATCAGATGTAATACTACAGCCTGATTTTGTTACAATTACATAATAATATTTAGTCCCTGTTTGGTTAGTAGGCGGGGTATATGAATTGTTTGTTGCCCCACTTATTGAGCTGCCACCTGAATTACTATTTGAATTATTACTATACCACTGATAAGTAACACCACTTGAAGAGCTCGCAGCCACGCTTAATGCTGTAGAGGACTGATTTTGATTTAAACTTTGTGTTGAGCTTGATGGTTGAGAGGTAATTAGAAATTTTTCAACTGTTAAAATATTTGAATTGATAGTTAATGTATTGGTAGCACTACGTCTAAAGTAAGTTGTTTGAGTTACAGTTCCAGGATCATAAGTCAGAGTAGTTGCTCCAGAAATATTGTAAAAGCCAGTAGTTGATGAGGTATCACTCCTCTGCCACTGATAGGTAGTATTAGATTCTGTTGCCCCACCAAAAAAAGCTGAAGAGGTACTGGTTAATAATCCTGGGTCATATGAGTTCCCTGAACAAAATATTTGATCAGATGCAATTATTCCTGGACTAAACATTGGAAAACCGTATGCATTACTATTAGTAAGTAACCAAAGTCTATTATTTGAAAAACCATAACCCCATGAACCATAACCAAAACTGGATACCCCTGTATCATCAATTTGAACGTAATATGAATAATTTCCCCCTGTATACGGCCACCAGTAGACTCTTTTGTTTGTTTTGTCAAACCTTCCAATTAGTCTAGATTCACTCCCAGAATAAAAAACTGGATATTGAGCCCAACTTTGAGAACCAGGTGGATTATTTAAAGTTAAAGTTCTTAATCGAGTACCCTGAGGATTATATACACTTACCGTAAGATTGCCATCCCCAGTGCCAGAACAATTAATAATTTCATTCGCATGGTCTGCATAATCAGGCTGATCTTGAGATGCAAACCCAACAGGTTGAGAATTAATAGTATTATTATCAAATAGCACATTTTGCCCATTAACAATATTATTTGTTTCTGGAAAATAACCCCATCCTCGGGCATATTCTCTCCCCTCAATTCTTTGAGTATTTTCGTTATACCATGTAGATCTGTGGTCGTGATTAACACTACTTGGAGCTAATATTTCAGTTCCTCCATCTTTAAGATTATTAGGATTAGGTCTTACAGCTATTATCCTAGAACTTTGATTCCCCCCTGAAGTAATTAAATAGTAGTTTTCAACAGGGTCATATGCTACGTCCATTTCAGTTGAAAGTGATCTAATATTAAGTTTTGTGTCGAATTGTGTACTTGTTTGTGCACTTATGCAGAAACTTCCAACAATAAATATTATAAAAAGTAAACTACTTCTGTTACGAACCTTAAGAGCAGTAAAAAGTAAAACCTTAAAAAATGATTTTGCTAAATGCATATTATTATTTTAAGGATAAATTATATTTAACATTTTCTCTGTGGCTTTGATAGCTGACACTGTTTGGTCTGAATCTAAACCACGAGTTGCAAAGTCTTGCTTATCTGTTCTCCAAATTATAGTTGTTTCGCATAGTGCATCTGAATTACTTCCTGGAGGTATTCTTACTGCATAATCAATTAATTTTGGTAAATCAATTTTTTGATCCTTAAAAACTTTGTGCAATGCATTCCAAAATGCGTCATATTGTCCATCTCCAGAAGCATTTTCTTCGAAGGTTTTATTGTCAATCTGAATACATACACTAGTAGTGGGTTTTAAACCCTTAGAATGAGTTAAAACATAGGATTGAACTTTAACCTTGTTAGGGATATCATTCCCCAAAACATCTGAGATTATAAAAGGAAGATCCTCGATCGTTACTCTTTCTTTTCTATCACCTAATGCTATAATTCGTTTTGTAACCTTTTTTAGATCTTCATTGTTTAAAGTAAGACCAAGTTCTTGAAGATTCTTCTGAATATTTGCTTTACCTGAAGTCTTCCCAAGGGCATATTTGCGTTTTCTTCCAAAGCGTTCAGGTAACAAATCATTAAAATATAAGTTATTCTTATGATCACCATCGGCGTGTATGCCAGCTGTTTGAGTAAATACATTTTCTCCAACAATTGGTTTGTTAGCTGGGATTCTGAAACCAGTAAAAGTAGCAACAATTTGACTTACTTTGTGAAGAGAATCTTCCTTAATATTAATTTTAGTTTCAGGTAAAAAATCATTTAATACAGCGACAACACTAGCTAATGGTGCATTTCCTGCTCTTTCACCCATTCCATTCACAGTAAGATGTAGTCCTTTTACTCCCGCTTTAACAGCTTCCATGCAGTTAGCTACGCTTAAATCATAATCATTATGACCATGAAAATCAAAATGTAAATTTGGATACCTATTTATGATTGTATTAATGTATTCAGAGGTTTTGTCAGGGGTAAGTATTCCTAAAGTATCTGGCAATAAAATTCTACTAACAGGCTGTTTTGAAATAAAGTCAAGATAACGAAAAACATAATCTTGAGAATTTACCATTCCATTACTCCAATCTTCCAAATAAACATTTGTCTTAAATCCTTCGTTTAGGGCATATTTGATACTATTTTTAATGTTATTTAAGTGTTCTTCAGGTTTTTGTTTTAGTTGAAAATTTAGATGATTTAGGGACCCTTTCGTGAGTAAATTTTGAACTTTTGCTCCAGCTTCTTTCATCCATTTTATTGAAGTACCATTATCAACAAATGTTAGAACTTCAATTCGATCGATACAGTTATTTTGTATCCCCCAAGAAGTTATTTCTTTCACTGCATTAAATTCTCCATCAGATACTCTTGCCGAAGCAATTTCTATTCTGTCAATATTTAATTCTTTAAGTAGAAGTTTAGCCAGTGTTAGTTTTTCAGAAACTGAAAAAGACACCCCTGAGGTTTGTTCTCCGTCACGCAGCGTAGTATCCATAATTTCAATTGTCTTACTCATAGTAAACTAATTTGTTATCATTAAAGAGGTGTATTTGAAGCAAAATTTGAAATTTCGTCTTTAATGTTATTCAAATAATCAATGTCATCATAACCATTGAGCATATTTTCTTTTTTGTAGGAATTTATTTTAAAAAATTCTGATTCCCCTGTAGAATTAATCATTATTTTCTGAGAAGGGAGGTCTACTGTTAAATCTGTTTTTGGATCTTCATCAACTGTTTGAAAAATTATTTTTAAAAAATCAGATGAAACTTGAACAGGTAAAACACCAACATTTAGGCAGTTATTCTTGAAAATATCAGCAAAAAAACTTGAGACTACACATCTAAATCCGTAATCATAAACTGCCCAAGCGGCATGTTCTCTTGATGAACCTGAACCAAAATTATGTTCACCGACTAATATTTTTCCAGAATAGATTGGATTATTTAATACAAAATCTGATTTTAGTGTGTTATCTTGATTATAACGCCAGTCACGAAATAAATTATCTCCAAAACCTTTTCTTTCAGTTGCCTTAAGAAAACGTGCTGGAATGATTTGGTCTGTGTCAACATTTTCAATAGCCAACGGAACAACAGAGCTTTTTAATATTTTGAATGAATCGTATGCCATATAATTATATTAAAGTTCTAGGATCAGTAATTTTTCCAGTGATTGCTGCTGCCGCTGCGACAAGTGGACTTGCTAGTAAAGTTCTTGCACCAGGTCCTTGACGTCCTTCAAAATTTCTGTTTGAAGTACTTACTGCATATTTTCCAGCAGGAATTTTATCTTCATTCATTGCCAAACAAGCAGAACATCCAGGCTCACGAAGTTTAAACTCTGCATTTTCAAGTATTTCAAGTAAACCTTCGTCCTTTATTGCTTGAAGTACTTTGTGGGAACCAGGAACCAACCATGCTGTTACATTAGATGCACGTTTGTATCCTTTAATGACACTTGCAAAAGCTCTAAAATCTTCAATACGGCCATTTGTACAACTACCTATAAAAACATAATCAATAGATTTTCCAATCATACTTTCACCTTCTGAAAATCCCATATAAGCCAGTGATTTTGCATAAGTAGATGCCCCACCCTCAACTTCTTTTGCACTTGGTATAGATTTGGTGATACTCATGCCCATCCCAGGATTAGTTCCAAAAGTAATCATTGGATCAATTTCAGATCCATCAAAAGTTAACTCTTTATCAAATATGGAACCTTCATCAGTATAAAGAGTCTTCCAGAAAGTCATCGCTTTATCCCATTCCTTTCCCTTGGGAGTAAATTCACGTTCTTTTATGTATTCATATGTTTTTTGGTCGGGAGCGACCATCCCCCCACGAGCGCCCATTTCAATACTTAAATTACAGACTGTCATCCTTCCTTCCATAGATAAATCTCTAAAAACTTCTCCAGCATACTCAACAAAATATCCTGTAGCACCGGAGGTTGTTAGTTTAGAAATTATAAATAGCGCAACGTCTTTTGGTGTGACACCTTCATTGAGACTCCCATTAATAGTGATGAGCATTTTTTTTGGTTTAGGCTGCATTATACATTGCGTAGATAAAACCATTTCAACCTCAGAAGTTCCTATTCCGAAAGCAATAGCGCCAAATGCTCCGTGTGTAGATGTGTGTGAGTCTCCGCAAACAATTGTAGCTCCTGGCTGTGTTATACCATACTCAGGTCCAACAACATGAACTATTCCGTTTTTTTTATGACCTAATCCCCAATAAGAAATTCCATGATTTTTTGCATTTTCTTCCAGTGCTTTTAGTTGATTTCTAGAAAGAGGATCAGCAACTGGAAGATGTTGATTAACAGTTGGGGTGTTATGATCTGCAGTTGCAAATGTTCGCTCAGGATAAAGAACAGGAAGACCTCTTTTTTTAAGACCGAGAAAGGCTACTGGACTTGTAACTTCGTGAATCATATGACGATCAATGAACAAGACATCGGGCCCATCTTTTATACTTTTAACAACGTGTGAGTCCCACACTTTATCAAATAGAGTTTTTTTCATTTAAAATGAATTTAAATTAAATATTACTAGCTTCAATAATTTTTGGCAAATCTTTATCTCGAATTTCTTTTTTTTGATCTGCCATAATTAAGAATCGCTCGTAAACTTTGTCTAATTGTAATTTATCTAATTCATAGCCAATATTCTTGGCTCGGTAAGCCAGTGCAGCTCTCCCGCTTCTTGCTGTCAGGATAATAGATGATTTATCTACACCAACATCTTTTGGATCTATAATTTCATAAGTTTCCCTTTTTTTTATAACACCATCTTGATGAATTCCTGATGAATGAGCAAATGCATTAGCACCAACTATTGCTTTGTTAGGTTGAACCGGCATGGCCATACTTTCAGATACTAATTTACTGATTCCATATAGTTTTTTAGAATTTATTCTAGTATCTAATTTTAAATTAGGATGTTGACGAAGAATCATTACTACCTCTTCAAGTGATGTATTACCTGCCCGTTCCCCTATGCCATTAATAGTGCATTCAATCTGTCTCGCACCGTGCTGGACTCCTGCGATAGAGTTTGCGGTAGCAAGTCCTAAGTCGTTATGGCAATGACATGAGAGTCTGGCCTTGTGGATACCACTAACATTTTCTTTGAGATATTTCATTTTAGCACCATACTCCTCTGGAAGGCAATGCCCCGTAGTGTCAGGTATATTTAAGACTGTAGCTCCAACTTTTATTACAGCTTCACAAACTTTCGCTAGGAACTCATTATCTGTTCTACCAGCATCTTCTGCATAGAACTCTACATCTTCAACAAAACTTTTTGCGTATTTGACAGCAGAAACCGCTCGTTCTAAAATATGTTCTTTAGTTGATTTAAATTTATAACGTATATGATTCTCAGAGGTTCCAATACCAGTGTGTATACGAGAACGTTTAGCAAATTTTAATGCTTCAGCAGCAGTTTCAATATCTTTTTTTACAGCTCTAGTCAATCCACATACACGAGTATTTTTAACTAACTTTGAGATGTCCTCTACTGCTTTGAAATCTCCTGGGCTAGAAATAGGAAACCCTGCCTCTAGTACATCGACACCAAGTTGATCTAGTCTTTCTGCAATTATTAATTTAGTTACAGGATCTAACTTACAACCAGGCACCTGTTCACCATCACGAAGTGTTGTATCGAAAATTTCAACGTAGTCCATCAAATTAAATCGTTTTTAAATACACTAATTTAAATGATACCATTAATTAATATAAAATAGCTATTTTTGTATTACAATATTCGAAGAGATTAACTACTACCTAACTTACAGATTATTAGTATATTAAATTAAAATATATTACAATGACAAATGAGCCTAAAGATAATTTATTCGTACTAGTAAAATCACTTACTAAATCAGAAAAAAGGCAATTTACTTTGTATGTGGGTAGAATGGATTCAAATGAAGATTCAAAATTCCTTAATCTTTTTCAACTACTAGACAAAATTAATCGATATGATGAGAAGTTAATTTTAAGTAAAGGAATTGTCTCTAAGCAACAATTATCAAATCTTAAAGCTCACTTATATAAACAAATTCTAATAAGTTTACGAATGAATCCAATGCATAAAAATATTCGGATCCAAATTCGTGAGCAATTAGATTTTGCTACTATTCTTTATCAAAAAGGATTATACAAGCAGAGTTTAAAAGTTCTTGAGAAAGCTAAGTTATTTGCTACTAAAAACGAAGAAAAATATGTTTCTTACGAAATTGTAGAATTAGAAAAAGTCATTGAATCACAATACATAACAAGAAGTTTAAGTAATCGGACCGAAACATTAATTGGAGAATCGGAATCATTAAGAATTCAAAATAATCTTGCGACTCAGCTTTCAAATCTTTCCCTACAGTTATATGAACGATTGATAAAAGCTGGCTATGCAAAAAGTGATCAAGAATTTAGAGAAATTACTCAGTTTTTTTATGAAAATTTACCTAAGATTGATAATTTACAGCTCGGTTTTAGAGAAAAACTTTGGTATTTCAAGGCACATGTTTGGTATAGTTTTTTGACACAAGATTTTTTATCTACTTATCGTTATGCGGCAAAGTGGGTAGAAATGTTTGAAGAATCTCCATCTATGATAAATATTCACCCTGTTTTTTATTTAAAAGGGATTAATTATTTGATGGAAAGTTTAGTTTTAATAAAGTATCCTTCAAAATTTAAACAAACACTTAAGCAAATGGAGCATTGGACAAATCAGGACAGTTTCCCAAAAAACGACAATCTAAGGGCTCTAATCTTCCAATTCTATTTTAGTAATAAATTAAACATGCATTTTTTGGAGGGGAGTTTTGAAGAGGCACAAATTTTAATTCCAGAAATCAAAAAAGGAATTAATAATAACATCAATCAAATTGACCCACATCATATTATGATGTTTTATTATAAAATTGCTTGTGTTTATTTTGGATCAGAGGATTATGAAAATTGCATTGTCTTTTTGGATAAAATAATTAGTAATAAAAGCTTAAAAATGCGTGAAGATCTTCTTTGTTTTTCAAGAGTGCTTAATATTTTCGCTCACTACGAAGCAGGATTTGATTATCACTTAGAAAATCATCTCCGGGAGACCTACAAATTTTTGATAAAAATGAATGATCTACACGAAGTTCAGATGGCTATGATCCGATTCGTTAAAGGACTCGGTGATATTTATCCTCATGAATTAAAAACTGCTTTTGAGGCATTATATCAAGAGCTAAAGCAGTATGAAAACGATCCATACGAAAGACGTTCCTTTTTATACTTAGATATTTTATCCTGGTTGGAAAGTAAAATTAAAAATAAACCTATTGCAGAGGTAATAAAGGAAAAAGCATTGTCTATTAATCGAAAAGAACGCTCTTCCATATCCCGGCTTCCTTAGGGTCTGCTGTGAAACATAAAGTTTCTTTTGAAACAGGATGTTTTATAGATAAACTTCTTGCATGCAAGCATATGCCTCCATCATTATTACTCCTATTGAAACCATATTTCAGATCCCCTTTGATAGGAAATCCTATTTCGCTTAATTGTGCTCTAATTTGGTGATGTCGCCCAGTTTCTAAAGCTATTTCCAAGACACAATAATGATTTAAAACTTTGATGCGTTTAAAAGATAATTTAGCTGTTTTACTATTTGGAACTTCATTTTTATGAGCTTTTGATTTATTTTTTATTTTATTCCGTGTCATCCAATGATTAAGAATTCCATGATTATAAGGAAATTTGCCATCTACTAAAGCCCAATAAATTTTTTTTGGGATTCTAGATTTGAATTGATCATTCAATCTACTTAGGGCTTTTGAGGTTTTGGCGAATATAACAGCTCCACTTGTAGGACGATCTAATCTATGTACTATCCCTAAATAAACAGAATTTGGTTTACTGTATTTTATTTTAATGTATTCTTTTACAAAATCTGATAATGTTGAATCTCCTGTTTTGTCTCCTTGAATTAATTCTCCAACTTTTTTATTAATAACTATAATATGGTTATCCTCAAAAAGAATACGTTTTTCTAATTCCAAATTTTAATATTGTTCTTTATCATTGGGGAAATTTTTTGATTTGACATCAACAATATATTGATTTACAGCTCCATGAATTATTTTATCTAATTCTGCATAACGTCTTAGAAAACGTGGGCTAAATTCTTTATTCATACCCAACATGTCATGAAGTACAAGAACTTGACCATCAACCTCAGAACCAGCACCTATTCCTATGATTGGGATATTAACCGACTCAGAGGCTTCTTTAGCTAACGTCGCAGGAATTTTTTCTAAAACAATACCAAAACAACCAATATCTTGAAGCATTTGAGTATCCGTGATCAGTTGCTCTGCCTCAGGGGCTTTTTTCGCACGAACTGTGTAGGAACCAAACTTATAAATTGATTGAGGAGTTAAACCAAGATGACCCATTACTGGAATTCCAGCTTGAATAATTCGCTCAATAGATTCTCTAGCCTGGTCGCCTCCCTCCATTTTTACAGCATGAGCCCCAGATTCTTTCATTATTCGAATTGCAGAACGAAGCGCTTCTTTTGAATCTGATTGATAAGTACCAAAAGGTAGATCAACAACAATTAGAGCTCGATTAACTCCCCTGACAACACTACTCGCGTGATAAATCATTTGATCCAAAGTAATAGGTAGTGTTGTTTCGTGGCCTGCCATTACATTAGATGCCGAGTCACCAACCAATATTATATCGATACCTGCTGAATCTACTAAACCAGCAAAAGTATAATCATAGGAAGTTATCATGGCAATTTTATCGCCATTTGACTTCATCTCCTGTAACGACTTAGTTGTTATTCGACTATATTTCTTTTGTGACATGATATTTTAAAATATAAAAGTAGTATGTTTTATTAATTGTAATTAGTCAACAACAATAAAATTAATTTTTTTATTTAAACTGCCATGCTGTCAGTATTCAAAGAGTGGCATAATGCTTGACAAATCTAATCTAAAATGTAGAAATTATGAGTAAAATTATCGGAATAGATTTAGGAACAACCAATTCTTGTGTTTCTGTTATGGAGGGTAACGAACCCGTTGTCATACCAAATGCAGAAGGAAAAAGAACAACTCCCTCTGTAATAGCATTTGTTGAGGGCGGTGAAATCAAAGTAGGAGATCCTGCTAAAAGACAAGCAGTTACAAACCCGACAAAAACAATAGCTTCTATAAAACGCTTCATGGGAAATAAATTTTCTGAATCAAAAAATGATTTAGGTGTAGTAGCATACAAACTAGTCAAGGGTGATAATGATACTCCTCGCGTTGATATTGATGGCCGTTTGTATAGCCCTCAAGAACTATCAGCTATGACTTTACAAAAAATGAAAAAAACAGCTGAGGATTATCTTGGTCAAGACGTATCGGAGGCGGTAATAACTGTACCAGCTTATTTTAACGATTCTCAGCGCCAAGCCACTAAAGAAGCGGGAGAAATAGCAGGGCTTAAGGTACAGCGTATAATTAATGAACCCACTGCTGCGGCTTTAGCTTATGGACTTGATAAGGGAGGATCTGACAAAAAAATTGCTGTATATGACTTAGGTGGAGGAACGTTTGATATTTCAATACTTGAGCTTGGAGACGGTGTATTTGAAGTTCTCTCAACAAATGGTGATACGCACCTCGGTGGAGATGATTTTGATCAAGTTATCATAGACTTTTTGGCAGATTCTTTCAAGAAAGACGAATCAATCGACTTAAGGAAAGACCCTATGGCTTTACAACGTTTAAAAGAAGCAGCTGAAAAAGCTAAAATTGAGTTATCCTCATCAGCCCAAACTGAAATTAATTTACCTTATGTGACGGCAACAGAATCTGGCCCTAAGCACTTGGTAACAACACTAACTCGATCAAATTTTGAGAAAATGGCTGATGATTTGGTAAAACGTTCTATGGCACCGGTTAAAAAGGCATTAAAAGATGCTAGTCTATCTACTAGCGACATAGATGAGATAATTCTTGTAGGAGGTTCAACTCGAATTCCTATAATTCAAGACGAAGTCGAAAAGTTTTTTGGAAAAAAACCTTCGAAAGGAGTCAATCCAGATGAAGTAGTTGCTGTCGGAGCTGCTATTCAAGGAGGTGTTCTTACGGGTGATGTTAAAGACGTTCTACTTTTAGATGTGACACCTTTATCCCTTGGAATTGAAACAATGGGTGGTGTAATGACTAAATTAATAGAGTCAAATACCACAATTCCCACAAAAAAATCACAAATATTCTCTACAGCTGCCGACAATCAGCCTTCAGTTGAGATTCATGTTTTACAAGGTGAGAGATCAATGGCTTCAGATAATAAGACTATAGGGCGATTCCATCTTGATGGAATCCCTCCTGCTCAGAGAGGTACACCCCAAATTGAAGTCACTTTTGATATTGATGCCAATGGTATTATTAAAGTTAGCGCTTTAGACAAAGCGACTAATAAATCTCAAGATATTAGAATCGAGGCATCTTCTGGCTTAACTGAGGAGGAAATTGATAAAATGAAAAAAGAAGCAGAAGCAAATGCTGACGCAGATAAAAAAGTAAAAGAAGAAGCTGAAAAGTTTAATAGTGCTGACCAAATGATTTTCCAAACTGAAAAACAATTATCTGAGTTTGGAGATAAATTATCTGATGATAAAAAAGCTCCTATTGAATCTGCTTTAGAAGAATTGAAAAAAGCCCATGAATCAAAAGATCTAGAAGCTATTGATAAATCCCTAGAGACTATCAACGAGGCTTGGAAAAATGCTTCTGAAGAAATGTACAAGGCCCAAGCTAATCCAGGGGACCCTAGCACTGAAAACGGCAATCCTCAATCAACATCTGATGCTAAGGGTGGGGATGATGTTCAAGACGTCGATTTTGAGGAAGTGAAAGAGTAAATTAAATTTTAACTTGAAATAAAAATGCCTTTTGAAAACTCTTAAGGCATTTTTTGTTTCCATACTTAAATTAAAAATGAAAAAAGAACAAATATTATCGATAACAAATGAAATTTGTAAAAACACATTAATGGAGACATTAATGATTGAATTTATTGATGCAGGCGAAAATTTTCTCAAAGCACGTATGCCAGTTAATAATAAAGTTCATCAGCCAGATGGAGTTCTACACGGAGGAGCTACTGCTGCACTGGCAGAAAGTGTTGGAAGTGCTGCAGTATTTATACTTAATAAAGATCCAAATATTCAAGTACGAGGAATTGAAATTACAGCAAATCATTTAAAAAGTGTATCTAAAGGCTTTGTCTACGCAACTGCTTCTCCTTTGCATCAGGGAAAAACTATTCAGTTATGGGACATTCGTGTAGAGGACGAAAATTCAAACTTAATTTCAATTTGTAGGTTAACTACTTTTAAAAAACCAAAAAAAATAATTTAAATATTTATTAAAAGATTTTTCGAATATATTTGCTCAAAATATGTAAAAATGAAAAGTGTAATAATCTGCGATATGGAGGGCGTAATTCAAAAAATGAATCAAGGTGCTCTCGAGTTATTTGGCTATGACAAAGAAGAAATCATTGGAAAAAAAAGAGTTTCTATTTTCTCTCCAGGTGAAATTGTCATTCAAAATGTTTTAGGATGGTTGGAAACTGCAAATAAAGAAGGTAAGTCTGTAGTCAAAACAAATTTCTTAAGAAAAGATGGATCTCAATTTAATGCTGAAATATTAATTACTCCAAATTTTGCTAATGGAAAAGACCAAGAACAGACTGGGTATTGTGGTATTACAAAAGAAATTAATGAAGAGGTTAATATTCCAATAAATTTTTTAACTAAGATCTTTAAAGGAATTGCAATAACAAGAGGTGGATTTACTTTGGCATCAATATTACCAATGGTAATTATTGCAATTTTATTAGGCCAAGCCAATTCATTATCTATCATAAATGCTGTTATTTCAATAATTGGTATTGTATGCCTCCATATTTTTGGAAACCTATATAATGATTATTTCGATGTTAAATCTGGAACCGATGAGGCAAATAATGAATATTTTAATGTAGGTGACAAATCTTTAATGTTACGTGGAGCACAGATATCTGGTGGTAGCAGAGCAATAGAATTAGGGCTTATTTCATTAAAAGAAACGAAAAACTTAGGTAATAAAATGTTGTTCATTGCCATAATATGTATTATTTCACTTTCTATTAATATTTTTTTAGAAACTAATTCATTCAAAAATATTTTAGGCATACTTATAATAGGTTTTGTTGGCTCCTTCCTGACTTATTTCTATACAGCCAAACCTTTAAGATTGTCTTCGAGAAAAGGACTCGGTGAAGCTGTCATTTTTTTAACTTTTGGACCATTATTAACTTTAGGAAGTGCATTTGCTATGTCAAATATTCCATTAGATGTAACATATGATGTATTAAAACAATTTATAATAGTTGGAATTCCTCTTGGTTTATTAACGACAAATATTCTTTTTATAAATCAATTCCCAGATTATAATTCAGATAAAAAATCAGATAAAATTAACCTTGTAGTATTGTTTGGAAAGAAGTTTTCAAGATGGATTTATTTATTAAATCTTTTACTTGTTTTTTATGGTATTTATTATTTTTCTCAAGAACTCGGTGAGCTTTTGCCAAGTTTTAATTACAGTATTTTTTATTATATTTTTTCAGCTTTATTTTTTTACGGGCTATATATATTTAGAGGGCTGTTCAAATATTACGATTCAAGAAAATTAATTAATTACAATATCCATACAATATATTATCAGATTATCTTTTGTATCGGCTTAATTATATCTTTTTACATATAAATAAAATATGTTTCTCAATCAAGCATTAGATTATAAAAATCCTTTTTGGATGTACTTGCTTGGTTCTTTTGTAATAATAATTTTTGTTATAATAGGTCAGTTGCCTATAACATTTTTTATAACAAAGGAAAGTATTTCAGCTGCAGGAGGAGATCCTATGGCAGCATTACGCAGCTTAGATAAGAATCTTCAATTAATACTTCTTTTGATACCCTTTTTAGTAGGATTTTTAGGTCTTTTTTTGGTAGTTAAAAAAATTCATAATAGAAGTTTAATAAGTATATCAACTTCACGCGAAAGTCTAGATTGGAACCGAATTATATATGCGTTTTCAATTTGGAGTTTAGTGAGTATTTTATTGATTACCGGTGATTATTTTCTTAATCCAGATAGTTACGAATGGAATTTTAATTTTAAGTCTTTTAGTTTACTTTTAATAATTTCAATATCTCTAATGCCAATTCAGACCAGTTTAGAAGAGTATATTTTTAGGGGATATTTGATGCAAGGTTTTTATTCTTTTTTTAATAGCCGGTGGGGTACTTTATTAACAACATCAATAGTTTTCGGTTCTCTTCATTTTTCGAACCCTGAAGTACAAAAACTTGGTATTGGGGTCATGGCTTATTATGTTGGAACTGGTCTATTTTTGGGAATTTTAACTCTGATGGACGAGGGAATAGAACTTGCTCTTGGTTTTCATGCAGCGAATAATATAATGACAGCTTTATTTGTGACCTCTTCTTGGACAGTTTTTCAAACAGAATCAATCTTAATCGATATTTCAGAGCCTACCTTGGGAGGAGAGACTTTTTTTTCTTTATTTATTCTATACCCTGGATTTATTTTTTTAATGTCAAAAAAATTTGATTGGTCTGGATGGAAAAGTAAACTTATTTCTAAAATTTAGTATGTATACACCTCATTTTTCAAAAATTCACAATCGGTTTCTTCTCAACGGTAATTTTTATAGTAGAGATGAATTGAAACAAGTAGCTTACGATTTTATAAAAGAGGGTGATCAATACGAATATTTTTTAGGTGACTTTCTCCTAGATTGGTTAGATCAATCAGACTCTATTTGCCTTAAAAGTTCTAATAATGAATCTGAAAATGAGAAAATCTTATTCGACAAACAGTCTCTTGTTAATAGTGCGATTTCCACAGGTAATTTTTTTGGAGTAGGTGTTGGCGATAGTGCATTACATTGTCTACCTGCAAATTACATTGCTGGTAAGATGATGTTAATACGCGCTATGATTCTTGGTTTGGAAATTGATTTGATTTCTCCTTCAAAAAATCCATTTTATAAAAACCAAAAAACTTATGATTTTGTTGCTATGACTCCAATGCAAGCTTTTCACTCTCTTTCAGAATTAAGAAAAGTTAGAAAATTGGTTGTTGGAGGTGCTTATGTCTCCGCAGCACTTCAAAAAGCTTTAATAAATGCAAAGGTAAATGCATTTGAGACTTATGGGATGATGGAAACTTTGTCTCATATTGCAGTTCGAGGTATGAAAGACCCTATTTCAGAGTTTAGATGTTTACCTGACATTCAAGTTCGTCAAGATGAACGAAAATGTTTAATAATTGATGCTCCAAAATTAAATATTGAGAATCTAATCACAAATGACGAAGTTGAAGTATTTAACACAAAACATTTTAGATTAATCGGTAGAATTGACTACATGATTGAGATTGGTAGCTTAAAGCTAAATCCCGAACAAATTGAGCGAAAACTTTCAGAATATCTTTCTATTCATTTTTTTATCGATAGTTATTCAGATTCAACATCAGACAAAAAGCTAGCCCTTGTAGTAAAATATGATCCAAAAATTAAGTTGGAAAAAATATATGAACAATTAAAAAATTGTATTTCACTAGAGGATTATGAGATCCCAAAAGTAATTGTCTGTTTTGAAAATTTTATTCAGACATATAGTGGAAAAATTAAACGAAAATCTACAATGAAACAAAAGCCCTACCGTATTTTAAACCTGTAAAACTCCCATGTTGAATTTTTCTTTGGGTGGAGATTGGTTCGCCATATCAATTCCCATACTAATCCATGAGCGGGTTTCTGATGGGTCAATTACAGCATCAACCCATAATTGTGACGCAGCATGAAGGATATCAGTTTTATCTTCATAATTTTCAATAATTTTTTTTCTTATTTTACTTTCCTCTTTTTTATCAAACTTAAAACCTTTTTTCTTTGCTGAAGATTTTTCAATTTGTAATAGAACGTCAGCAGCTTGGTTTGAGCCCATTACTGCCATTTTAGCCGAAGGCCATGCCAGCATTAATCTAGGATCATAAGCTTTTCCGCACATAGCATAATTTCCAGCTCCAAATGAATTTCCAAGAACAATAGTAAACTTTGGAACAATAGAATTTGAAACTGCATTAATCATTTTAGCACCATCTTTTATTATTCCTCCATGTTCAGCCTTACTTCCTACCATGAAACCGGTAACATCTTGAAGAAAAATCAAAGGAATATTTCGCTGATTACAATTTGCAATAAATCGCGAAGCCTTTTGGGCAGCGTCTCCATATATAACCCCTCCAAATTGCATTTCTCCAGATTTATTTTTTACCATTTTTCT
Source organism: Flavobacteriaceae bacterium (assembly GCA_045561915.1). Taxonomy (GTDB): domain Bacteria; phylum Bacteroidota; class Bacteroidia; order Flavobacteriales; family Flavobacteriaceae; genus MS024-2A. The sequence continues at coordinate 9,558 of JBJKWV010000020.1, read as the reverse complement.
TTGATTTGCCACAATACCAACTGACCAACCGTCTATTTTGGCATAAGCGGTTATTAAAGTTTGACCATATTCTTTTTTATATTCGTCTATTGATCCTTGATCTACAATTAGATCTAATAGTAAATATGAGTCATATGGTTGGGTGTTTATTTTAGGGAGAACTTTATATATCATTTCTTGATCTCCAGCTGGTGGTTTAGAAGCTGAGCGTTGAAAACCAGCAGTTGAAGGATTACCAATTTTTTCAATTAAGCTTTTTATTTTATCTAAAGCTGCTTGATCATTTTTAACTTTATAATCTATTACTCCACTAATACCAGTATGTGTATCTGCACCGCCCAAAAACTCGTTATCTATATCCTCTCCAATTGCGGCTTTAACCAAATAGCTTCCTGCTAAAAAAACACTCCCTGTTTTCTCAACAATAATGGTCTCATCGGACATTATAGGAAGATATGCTCCACCAGCAACACAACTTCCCATTACAGCGGCTATTTGAATAATACCCATATTGCTCATTTTAGCATTATTTCTGAAAATGCGACCAAAATTTTCTTTATCTGCAAAAATTTGATCTTGAAGAGGGAGGAAAATTCCAGCACTATCTACAAGGTAAATAATCGGAATTTTATTTTCCATAGCTATTTCTTGTGCCCTCAGATTTTTTTTAGCAGTCATCGGAAACCAAGCTCCTGCTTTTACAGTTGAATCATTCGCAACTATTACACAACGTTTACCAGATATTTTGGAAATTACAACAATAACACCAGCAGAAGGACAGCCACCATACTCATCATACATATTTTCTGCAGCAAGCACCCCTACTTCAAAAATTTCATTAGTATCGTCGACAAGATAATTGATTCGTTCGCGCGCAGAAAGTTTACCTTGTTCTTTTAATTTTTTCAGGCTTGATTTGCCTCCTCCTAATTTTATAGATCGAACTCTTTCCTCTATTTTGGCCCAAGCCATTTTTATAAAATCTTTATTTTTTTCTTGTTCTAAATTCATATTGTATAAATGACATTACTAAAGTAATAATTTCTATAGGTGTGATTTTAAATAAAAGTTCGATATTTGTTTTTTTACTGAAAATATGGGTTTAAACAAAAACAAAATATTTGGATACTCGGCAATTGTAATGTCAATTATCGGTACTGCATTAATTTTGATTGGCATATTTAAATATCCTGATTATGCCATTGGTTTTTCAATAGCTGGAGCAGGTTTTTATACTATTGCATGGGCTTTTAACGCCTTAAGGGGTAGAATTTAATATGTCAGAGGATAAAAAGATAATATTTTCAATGAATGGGGTCTCTAAAACCTACCCAAATGCCAATCAACCCGTTTTAAAGAATATCTATTTAAGTTTTTTTTATGGAGCGAAAATTGGAATTCTTGGATTAAATGGTTCAGGAAAATCTAGTCTTTTAAAAATAATTGCAGGTTTAGATAAAAGTTTTCAAGGTGATGTTGTTTTTTCAAGTGAACATAAAGTTGGTTACCTAGAACAGGAACCACAGTTGGATGATCAAAAAACTGTTATAGAGGTTGTTAAAGAGGGTGTAGCTCAAACTGTAGCTATTTTAGATGAGTATAATAAAATCAATGATCAATTTGGTTTACCTGAAGTTTATGAAAATGCAGAGAAAATGCAACAACTTATGGATCGTCAGGCAATACTCCAAGACAAAATAGATGCATCAAATGCATGGGAATTAGATAATCAACTGGATATAGCAATGGATGCATTACGAACTCCTCCTAGTGATCAAAAAATTCATTTACTTTCAGGAGGAGAACGAAGACGTGTAGCTTTATGTCGTTTGCTATTGCAAAAACCTGAAATCTTACTTTTAGATGAACCCACTAACCATTTAGATGCCGAATCTGTAAATTGGCTAGAACATCACTTAGCACAGTATCAAGGTACAGTGATTGCTGTAACACATGACCGTTATTTTTTGGACAATGTAGCAGGGTGGATTCTCGAATTGGATAGAGGTGAAGGAATCCCATGGAAGGGAAATTACTCCTCCTGGTTAGAACAAAAGTCCAAACGTTTGGCACAAGAACAAAAAAAATCTTCAAAACGACAAAAAACATTGGAACGTGAACTTGAATGGGTCCGTATGGCTCCAAAAGGTCGTCAATCTAAGCAGAAGGCACGATTAGCTAATTACGACAAGTTGATCAATCAAGATCAAAAAAAGATCGACGAGAAATTAGAAATATTTATTCCAAATGGACCACGTCTAGGAACAAATGTTATTGAAGCATCACAAGTTTCGAAATCTTTTGGAGAAAAGCTCTTATATGATGATCTTAATTTTAATTTACCTCAGGCTGGGATAGTAGGAGTAATAGGACCAAATGGAGCTGGAAAATCAACAATTTTCCGAATGATAATGGGTGAAGAAAAATCTGATTCTGGAAACTTCTCTGTTGGAGATACTGTTAAATTGGCGTACGTTGATCAGTCACATTCTAATATTGACATTGAGAAGTCGATTTGGCAAAATTTTAGTGACGAACAGGAATTGATTATCCTTGGTGGGAGACAGGTAAACTCAAGGGCCTTTTTGAGTCGATTTAATTTTAGTGGAAATGAACAAAATAAGAAGGTTTCTTCTTTATCTGGGGGAGAAAGAAATCGCCTACACTTGGCTATGACACTAAAAGAAGAGGGTAACGTGTTGTTATTAGATGAGCCAACAAACGACCTCGACGTTAATACTTTAAGAGCATTAGAAGAGGGATTGGAAAATTTTGCTGGTTGTGCAGTGATAATATCACATGATCGATGGTTTCTAGACCGAATATGTACTCATATTTTAGCGTTTGAAGGTAACTCACAGGTTTATTTCTTCGAGGGATCATACTCTGATTATGAGGAAAACAAAAGAAAGCGTTTGGGGCAAGATATAATGCCAAAAAGAATTCAATACCGAAAATTATCTCGAGATTAAACTAAATCTAATTCCATTTTAATATTTCCTCGTGAGTAAATAATAGGTTCTTCCATTTTGATTTCAATAAAACCGTATTTACGATATAAATGAATAGAGTTTTTTAAAATTGTATTTGAGTATAGAATTATTTTTTTCCATTTATGTTTTTTAGCAAAAGAAATGGCATATTTCATCATAATATTTCCGTATCCTTTTCCTCTTTGATTAGGATCAATAGCCATTTTGCTGAATTCATATAAATGATCCTCCTTCTTGATGTAAGCAAATGTTCCTATTACTTCCAAATCAATTTCTGCCATTACAATAAAACCACCTGGATCTAAAATTTCACTTTTGGGATTACTCAACACCCTCTCATCGATGGGTTCAACTTTAAAAAAATTTTCAAGCCATTCAACATTTAATGATTTAAATTTTTCAGCATCATCAGATGTAAATTTTCTAAATTTTAATTTAAGCATTACCCGTCATCTCATTTGGATTAACCCACTTATCAAATTCTTCAGAAGTTAGGTATCCTAGCTCAAGGCATGCTTTTTTAAGTGAAGTACCTTCATTATGCGCTTTATTTGCAATTTCAGCAGCTTTGTAATAGCCTATTTTAGTATTTAAAGCAGTTACTAACATTAAAGAATTTTGAACTAATTCATCTATGCGTTTCTGATTGGGTTCAATACCCAAAACGCAGTTGTCGCTAAAACTCATACATGAATCACCAATTAGTTGTGCAGATTGGATTAGATTGGCTGCCATCATTGGTTTAAATACATTTAGTTCATAGTGCCCTTGAGAGCCTCCTACACTTAAGGCAACATCATTTCCCATAACCTGTGCACAGACCATTGTTAGTGCTTCGCATTGAGTAGGATTAACTTTACCAGGCATTATAGAACTTCCAGGTTCATTTGCTGGAATTATCAATTCTCCGATGCCAGAGCGCGGTCCTGAAGCCATAAGTCGAATATCGTTTGATATTTTATTTAACGAAATACAAATTTGCTTCAAAGCTGCATGAGAGCCGACTAGAGCATCATGAGCAGCCAGGGCCTCGAATTTATTCTGTGCACTTTTAAATGGTAAACCAGTAAATTCTGCAATATATTTTGCAACTTTTTCTGAATATCCATTGGGTGCGTTAATTCCTGTGCCAACTGCTGTCCCACCTAAAGCAATTTCACTTAAATGTATAAGGCTAAATTCTAAAACTGATATACCATGGTCGAGTTGAGAAACATATCCAGAAAACTCTTGCCCTAAGGTTAGGGGAGTTGCGTCCATCAGATGTGTTCTTCCAATTTTTACAATGTCTTTGAACTCTTTCGATTTTTTATCAAGAGCATTACGTAAATATTTTAATCCTGGAAGAGTAACATCTACTATTTTTTTGTATCCTGAAATATGCATTGCTGTTGGAAAAGTGTCATTCGAAGATTGAGACATATTGACATCATCATTAGGTGCTAGGGTTTTTTTATCGACACCTATAGTTTTTCCTGCTATAACATGTGCTCGGTTTGCAATAACTTCATTAACATTCATGTTACTCTGAGTTCCTGAACCTGTTTGCCAAATCACTAATGGGAACTGATCATCTAGAGATCCAGAAAGAATTTCTTCACACACCTGTGCTATAAGGTCTCGTTTTTCGATATCCAAAACTCCTAAATCACAATTGGTGTAAGCAGCTGCTTTTTTTAAGTACGCAAAACCATAAATGATTTCTAAGGGCATTGAGGCAGGTGTTCCAATTTTAAAGTTTTTTCTCGATCTTTCTGTCTGTGCACCCCAATAAGCCTCTTTCGGAACTTTTACTTCCCCCAGGGTATCTTTTTCTATTCTATACTCCATTTAGTAAATTTTATATAAAAATACTAGGTTTAAAATAAACCATTTTATTTACCATTGAAATTTTTTGAAAAGCTGGTTTTAAAAGATTTGAATTAAGAATAAATATTTAGCAAAAAACCCTATTTTTGAACATATTTATTATAAAAACATGTTTGAATTTGACCAATATCTGGGATTCATTTCCTTTTTAACAATATTTACCATCGGTTTTTGGCTGATGATATTTTTAATAACTTTTATAATCCCTTACTGGCTTTTTGGATCTATTAAGGAGTATATTAAGTTTGGAAGAAACAAATCAGATTCAGAAAAATAAAAGAAAGTATTATAAAGATTTAATTCTTTTTTAAGTATTCAATCAAATTTTCAATCGGTCTAGCCAAAACGCCGTCATTTTCAGAAACCACTATGGGTCTTTCAATTAGTTTTGGTTTAGAGACCATTGCTTCTAAAATTTGATTCTCTGACATTGTCTTATTCGAAGGAATTTCTTTCCAATCTTTTTCATTTTTCCTTAAGATTGCACTTGGACTCAATTTAATTTTATCTAGAATTTCTTTTAATTTTTCCTTGCTTAAAGTATTTTCTAAGTATAAAATTATTTCAACCTTAATACCACTAGCATTGATAAACTCAAGGGCCTCCCTAGATTTTCTACAACGCGGATTATGGTATATTTTAAGCATAAATAAGGACCCAAGTTGGGAGAAGAGCAATTATTTTTTAATTTTCTCTACAATCGCTTTAAATGTATTAGGATGATTCATTGCAAGGTCCGCAAGTACTTTTCTATTTAAGTCAATATTATTTGATTTTATTTTACCCATAAATTGGCTATAGGATAAACCGTTTAATCTGGCACCGGCATTGATACGAGCAATCCAAAGAGATCTAAAGTTTCGTTTTTTCACCTTGCGATCACGATAGGAGTAAAGCATGGCTTTTTCGACTGCATTTTTAGCAATTGTCCAGACATTCTTACGACGTCCAAAATAGCCTTTAGCTTGCTTTAAAATTTTCTTTCTTCTTGCTCTTGAAGCAACTGAGTTTACTGATCTTGGCATTTTTTCTAATTTTTGAAGAAGGCGGTATAAATACACTTTTGGGCCTTACTTCTGGTTATTTAATGATTTAACCTTGTAGGTTTTGAATTTGTATTATACAAGTCTTAATTGTTCTTTAATGCTCTTGGTGTCACTATCATGCACTAAGCCTGAGTGGGTGAGTTTTAGCTTACGTTTCTTTGATTTTTTTGTCAAAATGTGACTTTTGAAAGCATGTTTTCTTTTTATTTTACCACTTCCTGTGATCTTGAAGCGTTTTTTTGCGCTTGATTTTGTTTTCATTTTTGGCATGACATTTCTTATTTTTTCTTAGGTGTAATAAACATTATCATTTTTTTTCCTTCCAATTCTGGCATTTGCTCAACTTTTCCAATCTCTTCCAAGTCTTGAGCTAAACGAAGCAAAAGAATCTGACCTTTTTCTTTAAATATTATCGAACGACCTTTAAAAAATACAAATGCTTTTAATTTTGCACCCTCTTTGAGGAACTTTTCAGCATGTTTCTTTTTGAACTCATAGTCGTGCTCATCAGTATTAGGACCAAATCTTATTTCTTTAACAATAATTTTACTAGTTTTTGATTTAAGGGCCTTATCTCGTTTTTTCTGTTCATATAAGAACTTTTTATATTCTAATATTTTGCATACAGGGGGAGAGGCCTTAGGTGAAATTTCAACTAGATCTAATTCTAGTTCTTGTGCCAATGATAAAGCCTTACTGAGTTGATAAACTCCTATCTCAACGTTATCTCCAACAAGACGTACCTCATGGGCCGTAATCTTTTGATTAATCCTATGGGGGTCTTCTTTGAAAACTCTACCCGGGCTATTCGATCTTCTCCTTCGTATTGCTATGTCGCTTTGTTTTAAATTAAACTTTAAAGGTTGCTTGACTCTCCTTAATTTCTTTATTTAGTTGGTCAACAACAATTTCGATTGCAAAACTACCAATATCTCCTTTTTGATGTTTTCGAAGTGATACTGTCTCATTTTGCGCCTCTTTTTCTCCTAAGATAAGCATATATGGTACTTTAGAAATTTCTGACTCACGTATTTTTTTTCCTATAGTCTCATTTCGATCATCCAAGAGGGCGCGAATTTCGTGATTTTCCAAGAAATTTAAAACTTTTAGAGCGTAATTTTTATATTTTTCACTAACACAGAGAATATTAACTTGTTTAGGCATCAACCAAAGAGGGAAATTTCCTCCTGTATGCTCTAAAAGAATAGCCACAAAACGCTCCATACTCCCGAAAGGAGCACGGTGAATCATTACGGGACGGTGAAGCTCATTATCACTTCCTTTATAAGTTAAATCAAAGCGTTCAGGAAGATTATAATCTACTTGAATAGTTCCTAATTGCCACTGACGACCTAAAGCATCTTTAACCATGAAGTCTAACTTAGGACCATAGAAAGCCGCTTCGCCTGTTTCAACAACATAATCCAATTTTTTTTCTCTTGCAGCACTAATAATAGCTTTTTCAGCTAAATCCCAATTTTCAGAACTACCTATATACTTTTCTGGTTTATTTTTATCTCGAATAGATACTTGAGTCGTAAAGTCTTCAAAACCAAGTGATGTAAAAACATATAAAACTAAGTCAATAACTTTTTTAAATTCTTCATCTAATTGTTCTTGCATGCAGAAAATATGAGCATCATCCTGAGTAAAGCCTCGTGCACGAGTAAGTCCATGTAATTCACCACTTTGTTCATAGCGATAGACAGTTCCAAATTCTGCATAGCGCTTTGGTAAATCACGATAACTCCAAGGCTTGTTCTTATATATTTCACAATGATGTGGACAGTTCATCGGTTTTAACAAGAATTCTTCCCCATCTGCGGGTGTTTGTATAGGTTGAAAACTATCTGCACCATATTTTTCATAATGACCTGAAGTCATGTATAATTCTTTATTACCAATGTGAGGTGATATAACCTGTTCATAGCCCGCTTTGGTTTGTGCAGTTTTTAAAAAATTTTCTAATCGTTCACGAAGGGCTGCTCCATTAGGTAGCCATAAAGGTAAACCTTGACCTACTTTTTGGGAAAAAGTAAAAAGTTCTAATTCTTTTCCAAGTTTTCTATGATCTCTTTTTTTGGCTTCTTCCAAAAGAAGAAGGTGTTCTTTTAGTTCCTTTTGTTTTGGGAAGGATATTCCGTAAATCCTTGTCAACTGTGGTTTTGTTTCATCTCCACGCCAATATGCTCCAGCAACACTAAGCAGTTTAACTGCTTTAATAAATCCACTGTGGGGAATGTGTCCTCCACGGCAAAGGTCAGTAAAGTCAGCATGGTCGCAAAAGCTAATTGTACCATCTTCAAGATTTTCTATAAGCTCTATTTTGTAGGGGTTGTTTTCCTTTTGATAGAATTTTAATGCATCTGATTTACTACTCATTCGCATTTTAAATTCAAATTTTTCCCTTGCGAAAATCAAAAATTGTTCCTCTAATGAAGGCAGATCCTTTTCAGAGAAAGATGCATCACCAAAATCCACATCGTAATAGAAGCCATTTTCAATAGCAGGTCCTATTGTTAATTTGGCTTGTGGATATTTTGATAGCAGACTTTGGGCTAATATGTGAGCAGAGGAGTGCCAAAAAGCAGCTTTTCCTTCTTTGTCGTTCCATGTATAAAGTTTAATAAAACCATCCTCCATAATTGGTGTACTAGCTTCAAAAGTATTACCATTAAAGCTTGCTGAAATGACATTTCGAGCCAGTCCTTCACTTATACTTTGTGCAATATCAAGAGGGGTAACACCTTTTTCATAGGAACGAACAGATTTATCGGGAAAAGAAATTTCAATCATAATCTTCTATAAAAAGAGTGTAAAGATAAGGGGTAAAGAGCAGGCATACAAAGACTAACTAAAGATTCCTTTTTTTTCGTTCCCCGAGTAATCCATTAATAAGTATTTTAATACCTAAAAAGCCATAAAATAAAGCAACAATAAGAATGCATAATCCAAATAATAATACTCCTAAGTAAAGTGGATGTTCTTGATTTTTAAAAGCTTGATAGACAATTACGGGTCCTGTAAAACAACAGAATAAAAAAATGGTCATTTTTTTAAATCCTTTCTTTATTAGGGTTTTATTCACAAGATTATTTTTATGTAAAGATAGCGAACTGTGTTAACCAAACAATAGTTGAAAGCTTTAGGTTACTTTAAGTATACTAAAAATTATATTTTTTAATTTTTTATTTCTGGTCAACTTAAAATCAGTTTTTTTTATTGAGTTCATCAATAGCTTTTCTTGCGTTACGATGAGTTTGAAGTGTTTTTTGGACAACTTGTAGATTAGCACCTGTTGCTTCCATGACCATCCGTTCAGCACGGTCTGTAAGCTTATCGTTAGATAGTTGCATATCCACCATTTTATTTCCTCGGATATGTCCCAACTGTATCATGGTGGCAGTGGTAATACTGTTTAAAATTAATTTTTGTGCAGTTCCAGCCTTCATTCTAGAGCTACCTGTTACAAATTCAGGCCCCACTACTACCTCTATAGGAAAATCACTAACATTTGAAACAGGACTATTTAAATTACTCACAATACAACCAGTAGGTATTCCATTTTTTTGGGCTTCACTTAATCCTCCAATAACATAGGGTGTTGTTCCAGAGGCAGCAATACCTATTATAAAATCTTTTGAATTAAT
>JBJKWV010000019.1:0-26146 GCA_045561915.1 Flavobacteriaceae bacterium | reverse complement strand
CGACATCTTGACCCTCTACAACATATCCAAAAACAGTATGTTTTCCATCAAGCCAATCAGTAGGCCCATGTGTAATAAAAAACTGACTGCCATTTGTCCCAGGACCTGCATTAGCCATTGAGAGCGTACCTGCTCGGTCATGTTTTAAGTCTTGATGAAACTCATCATCAAATTTATAGCCTGGTCCACCAGAGCCAGAACCATGAGGACATCCACCTTGTACCATAAAATTAGGTATAACGCGATGAAATTTTATTCCATCATAATATGGTTCCCCAAGATTTTTATGAGTATTTTTTATTGATCCTTCTGCCAAACTCACAAAATTCCCTACCGTTCCCGGTGTTTCTTTATAAGTAAGCTTTAATAAGATTGAGCCTTTAGATGTTTTAAAACTAGCAAAAATGCCTTCCATAACGATCAAATTTTATGGTAAAGATAATAATCCTCTTTAATGAAAGATGATTAATTAGCAATTTCACTAATAAACTTTAGACGGTACAAACGAAGTTCTTCCTCTTCATAATCTCCTTCGAAAGCATCAATTGCATTAGATATTGAATCTGAATCTGCTTCAATAAAATAATCATACAGCTCTTCAGTTTGATCCTCATCAAAAAGATTTTCCAAGTAATAATCAATATTAAGTCTTGTACCTGAAAATACTATGGTCTCCATCTCAGTTATTAGTTTATTCATACTCATCCCTTTGGCATCTGCAATATCCTCAAGTAATAATTTTCGATCAATCGTTTGAATTAAAAAAAGCTTGAGTGCTGAATTAATCCCTGTACTTTTAACAACTAAATCGTCAGGTCTAATAATATTATTTTCATCAACATATTTCTTTATAAGGTTTATAAATTTTTCTCCGTAACGTTTTGCTTTTCCCACGCCAACTCCATTAATGTTGGTTAATTCATCATGCGAAATCGGGTATTTAAGGCACATCTCTTCCAAAGAGTTTTCTTGAAAAACAGCATATGGAGGAACCTCATTGATTTCAGCTACATTTTTTCTCAAACTAATTAAAAGCTTCATTAAACTTTCATCCAAAATTGCAAGAGATTTGTTTTGAATAATTTGTGAGATATCATTTTCTTCATATTTATGATCTTCTGTCATCATAAAACTTGAAGGGTTTTTTAAAAAGGATTTTCCTCTTGTAGTTATTCTAATAATACCGTAAGATTCAATTTCTTTAATTAAAAATCCAGCAACTAGGGCTTGCCGTATAAGAGCCATCCAGAAATTTGAATCTTTTGAAGCCCCACTTCCAAAAACTTCTAAGAATTCCGTTTTGTGAGATTGAATGACTGCATTTTTTTTTCCTTCAAGTGTCTTGACTATCTCATTTGCCTTATAGATCTCCTTAGTCTGAATTATAGCGATTAACAATTGGGTTAATTCTTTTTCTGCTTCAAATTTCTTCTTAGGGTAACGCATATTATCATCCATATCACCACCTTCACCTATTTTATTGTCATACTCCTCTCCAAAATAGTGAAGAATGAACCTTCTTCGCGATATTGAAGTTTCAGCATAAGCAACCATATCTGAAAGTAGAGCCATTCCAATTTCTTGTTCAGCCAGAGGCTTACCAGACATGAATTTTTCTAGTTTTTCGATATCCTTGTATGCATAAAATGCTAGACAATGTCCTTCCCCTCCATCACGGCCAGCCCTTCCTGTTTCCTGATAATAACTCTCAATACTTTTAGGGATATCATGATGAATTACAAAACGAACATCTGGTTTATCTATACCCATACCAAATGCAATTGTAGCTACAATAATATCACAATCGTCTTTTAAAAAATAATCTTGATGGGTAACTCTTGTTTTAGAATCTAGACCTGCATGGTATGGTAATGCATTAATTCCATTTACTTGAAGGGCTTGTGCCAATTCTTCTACTCTTTTACGAGATAAACAATAAATTATTCCTGACTTTCCACTGTTTTGCTTTACAAATTTAATAATATCAGAATCAACCTGATTCGTTTTTTGTCTAACCTCATAATATAGATTTGGTCTATTAAATGATGCTTTAAATACTTTTGCGTTTGGAATACCCAAGTTTTTCATTACATCCTCTTGAACCTTTGGAGTCGCAGTTGCAGTAAGTGCTATAATAGGTATAGTCTGCTCAAACTGCTCAAGAATGATTCTAAGATTACGGTATTCAGGCCTAAAATCGTGTCCCCATTCAGAAATACAGTGAGCCTCGTCTACGGCTAAAAAAGAAATTCTTACAGATCTAAAAAAATCAATAGTCTCTCTTTTAGACAGAGATTCTGGAGCGACGTAAAGAAGCTTAGTTGTCCCATTTAAAATATCATTTTTTACCTGATTGGTTTCTGTTTTATTTAAAGAAGAATTTAAAACATGAGCTATTCCATTATCTGATGAAATCCCACGAATTGAATCTACTTGATTTTTCATTAAAGCAATAAGTGGTGAAACAACAATAGCTGTTCCTTTATTTATTAATGCTGGCAATTGATAGCATAGTGACTTACCACCACCAGTAGGCATAATAACAAAGGAATCTTGTTTTTTTAAGACATTTAAAATTACTGACTCTTGAAGACCTTTAAAGGTTGAAAAACCAAAAAGGCTTTTAAGTTGAATTCTAATTTCATCTTTATTCATTAAAATCAAATAAGATTAATTTTTCAGAATCTTTTAAACGTAATATACCAATTTTAAAAGGGAAATACAAGATTTATGAAAAACTAAATACTTAAAATATTAACTACTTATTATGTGAAAAAATAATTCAGGATATTATTTGTTTTTGATATTTTTACCAATGATTTCATTTACTAAAAACAACAATCCATGAGTGCCAATCAACCAAAAGATGAAATGTCATTTTTAGATCATCTTGAAGAACTTCGATGGCATCTTATTCGTTCAGTAATTGCAATTTTAATTGTAGCAACAGTTGCATTTATTTTTAAAGATTTTATTTTTGACGTAATACTTTTTGGTCCCAAACAAAAAGATTTTGTTACATATCGTTGGTTTTGCTCTATATCACAGACTTTAGGTCAAGGAAGCAGTTTTTGCATAGATGATTTACCTTTCAGAATTCAAAGTCGAACAATGGCAGGTCAATTTTCAGCTCACTTGTGGACATCAATACTTGCTGGTTTCATTATTGCTTTTCCTTATATTATTTTTGAGTTCTGGAAATTCATAAGCCCCGGACTTTATGAAAAAGAACGTAAAAACGCACGTGGTTTTATTTTAATTGCGTCCACACTTTTTTTTATAGGAGTATTTTTTGGTTATTATATTGTAACACCGCTATCAATAAACTTTTTAGGTAATTATTCAGTAAGCAGTGAAATTTTCAATGATTTTGATTTAAGCAGCTATATAGGCTTACTCAGAGCGTCTGTTTTAGCTTCTGGAATAATTTTTGAGTTACCTATAATAGTTTATTTTTTGACTAAAGTGGGTATTGTAACTCCTGAATTTTTAAGAAAGAATAGAAAAGTTTCACTAGTTTTAGTATTAAGCTTATCAGCTATTATTACCCCTCCAGATATAGCAAGTCAAATAATTGTTAGTATTCCTATACTAATTCTTTATGAAGTGAGTATCTTGATATCAAGAATTGTAATTAGAAAACAAAATCAGGCTTTAAAAAATATATGATATCGTATTAATTATTTTAAAAAGTAAAAAAGATCATGAAACTTAGTGCAAATGGTATCGAAAAATCATATAAGGGTCGAAAAGTAGTTAAAGGTATCTCCCTTGAATTAAATCAGGGTGAAATTGTTGGTCTACTTGGCCCCAACGGAGCTGGAAAAACAACTTCTTTTTATATGATTGTAGGTTTAATTAAACCTAATGATGGTTCGATTTATCTCGATAATCAAGAGATTACAAAATTCCCAATGTACCAAAGGGCTCAAAGAGGAATAGGTTATTTAGCCCAAGAAGCCTCTGTATTCAGAAAATTAAGTGTAGAAAATAATATTCTTAGTGTTCTGCAAATGACAAACCTTCCGAAAGATTTACAAAAAGAAAAAATGGAATCTCTTTTAGAAGAATTTGGATTAAATCACATAAGAAAAAATCGTGGAGATCTGCTTTCTGGAGGTGAACGAAGAAGAACAGAAATTGCAAGAGCACTTGCTACTGACCCAAAATTCGTATTACTTGATGAACCATTTGCAGGAGTAGATCCAGTAGCTGTTGAAGATATACAACGAATTGTTGCTCATTTAAAAAAGAAAAATATTGGAATCTTAATTACTGATCACAATGTTCAGGAAACTCTAGCTATAACAGATAAAACATATTTAATGTTTGAGGGAAGCATCCTAAAAGCTGGAACTCCAGAGGAACTTGCTGATGACAAAATGGTAAGAAAGGTGTATCTCGGTCAAAATTTTGAGTTGCGCAAAAAAAAATTATCTTTTTAAGTTAATTCAAAGAAATTTATATAATTCTTAAATTTCAATTAATGCTATTACGAATGAAATTTAAAATAAGGTAAATTAAAATTAATAAAGGTACAGCTACCCAATTGAAAAAATAAAAAGCTGGAAAACAACATATAAAAAGAATTAATTGATATCTATAATCTTTTACATTTGAAGATTTAATTTTGAATGAAAACAAAGGAAGGCGAATATTCATAATTAATGAAGACATCAATGTAATAATAACTAAAGTTGGAAATGATTTTAGAAATGGTTTTAAAGATATAAACTGGGGATGCTCAATTATAAGCGGTAATGCAACTATTAAAAGTGCATTTGCAGGAGCAGGTAATCCCTTGAAATCATATTGTTGATCATCATCAATATTGAACCTTGCTAGACGAATTCCGGCAGCCAAGGGAATAAGAAATCCAATCAAGGCATATGGTGCAAATGAAAATGTAAACTCACTTTGCAAAATATTAGTTGTGAAGTTTAATTCACGTACACCTATTTCTAAAAACAGGTTATACATTACCATACCAGGAACAAATCCACTTGTAATTAAATCTGCCATTGAGTCAAATTGAAGTCCAAAATTACTTTCTACCTTTAACAAACGGGCAAAAAAACCATCAAATAGGTCAAAGAAAGCTCCTAAAAAAACCATCAAGAAAGCAGCTTCAAATAAATTTTTAAAAGCTAGGAAAGTGGCAAAACATCCGCATAAAAAATTAAGTGCAGTAAAAAGATTGGGAATACTTCGTTTAATTAACTCCACTAAAAAAATTCTAATTTTTAACAATATAGTAATTGCAATAGCTTCAAAAAAATTAAATTCGTACAAATGTCAAAATCAATTAAACATCTTTCTTTATCTATAGCAACTGGAATATCGCTAGGGTTTTCATGGCCTGTTAATGGTTTAACGTTTCTAATTTTTATTTCTCTAATACCCTTACTATACCTTGAAGAATCAATACGTAAGGACAATTTTAAATTTAAAAGTATTAGAGCATTTGGGTATAGTTATTTAAGTTTTTTAATTTGGAATTTAATCACAACATGGTGGCTATTCAACTCTACTCTTTTTGGGATGTTGTTTGCTAACTTGTGTAATAGTCTTTTTTACGCATTAATTTTTGTTGTGTTTTATTGGGCAAAAAGCAGGATGCCATTTAAAAGTGCATATATTTTTTTAATTAGTGCTTGGATTGCATTCGAAAAATTACACTTAATTTGGGACTTTTCTTGGTCATGGCTTAACCTTGGAAATGTATTTTCAGAGAAAATTTATTGGATACAATGGTATGAATATACTGGAACTTTTGGGGGTTCGCTTTGGATACTCTGCATCAATGTTTGGATTTTTTATTTACTTAAAAATGAAGATTTTAAATCTTTAAAAAATATAATTAGAAAATTAATTCCTCCGCTAATTGCCATTGCTTTGCCAATTGTATTCTCATTATACCTTTATCAAAAAGTTGAAATTGAAGATAAAACTATTGAGGTATTAATCATTCAACCCAACATCGATCCATACAAATCAAAATATAAATTAACCAATGAAGATTTTTTAAATCAGCTATTTGATCAATTAAAACCTTACCTAAACAAAAACACTAAATATGTTTTAACTCCAGAAACTTATTTTGCTGAGGGTTATGGAGAAGAATTATTATCATTTTATAAAAGTAAGATTCATAATAACATCCAAAAACAAATTGTTGATTTCCCTAATACTCAGATAATTAGTGGCATTCAATTTTATGATACATATGTCCAGAAAAATGCTCCCTCACTAACAGCTAATTTCATTAGAAAGAATCTTTGGGTAGAATATTATAATAGTGCTTTTAGTGAGCAATATCAAAAAGATATAGATGTATATCATAAATCAAAATTAGTGGTGGGTGTTGAAAATATGCCATTTAAAAAAATACTTAAACCACTTTTAGGGGATTTTATGATTGATATGGGTGGCACTGTTGCAAGTCGGATGATTCAGGAGGAACGTTCTGTTTTTTCAAATTTATTGAGTAATGAAAAAGCAGCCCCTATTATTTGTTGGGAATCTATTTTTGGTGAATTTGTAACAGGCTACGTCAAAAAAGGAGCAACTTTTTTAGCAGTAATTTCAAATGACGCTTGGTGGGGCAACACGCCTGGACACAAACAGCTATTGAGCTATACTAAACTTCGTGCAATAGAGAATAGGAGAGATATTGTAAGGAGTGCTAATACTGGTATTTCAGCATTTATAGATGCACGGGGAGAAATTATTAAAAAAACTAAATATGATTCAAAAACTGTTTTGAAAGGAAATATTACCTCAAGGTCAAAACTTACTTTTTATACTCGATATGGGGATATCATAGCTCGTTGGTGTATTTTTATAGTAGCAATCTTTTATCTTGTTGCTTTAAGCGGTCGATTTAAAAAGCAAACCTTAAATGAGAATTAGAAAGATTTAAAGACCTATTAATAATAATAGTAATACTTTTATTAGATAATCAGTAATTGTAATTATTTTATCAATGTGGTAGGAAAATGAATGAAAATAAAGTTTATACTAAAACAGGAGATGATGGTTTCACTAGCCTAATTTCAGGAAAAAGAGTTCCAAAACATGATAAACGAATAAAAGCGTATGGAGCTATCGATGAGTTAATAGCCTGGCTGGGATTAGTTAGAGATACAACTAGTTTTGAAGATATTAAAAAAACCTTGACTAAAATTCAAAAACAGTTGATGGTTGTAGCTGCAGAATTGGCTATTAATAATGAAAAAAGTTTTCCATCAAATTTAAAGCCCTTAGACAATGAAAATATAATTTTTATTGAAAATGAAATTGATCAACTTACAGCAAGACTCTCTCCACTTCGAAACTTTGTAATTCCAGGCGGGCACATCCAAATTTCGTATTCCCATATTGCAAGATGTATTTGCAGAAGAGCAGAAAGAAATATGACAGAACTGAATCAAGAAATCAAAATTTCATCTTTACTTATAGCTTATATAAATCGTTTATCAGATTATCTTTTTACTCTTTCTAGATATTTTGCAAATGAATTAAATATTGAGGAAATTAAATGGAACGGCAACAAATTTGAATAAAAGGTTGCGTAATATATTTAAAAATTTATTTTTGCAAAATAATATTTGATTATGTATTGGACATTAGAATTAGCTTCATATTTAAGTGATGCTCCCTGGCCAGCAACTAAAGATGAGTTAATTGACTTTTCTATACGGACTGGAGCTCCTCTTGAAGTTGTAGAAAATCTTCAATCAATAGAAGATGAAGAGGATATTTATGAATCCATAGAAGAAATTTGGCCAGACTTTCCAACTGAAGAGGACTACCTTTGGAATGAAGACGAATATTAAGATTTAAAAATGAAATTAAAAGTCTCATAATTGAGACTTTTTTTTTAGTTACTTTGAAAGATTAAAATAGATTCTGAAATCGATTATGAGTATTTTAAACAGTATAATAAAAACTTTTGTTGGAGATAAAACAAAAAAGGATTTAAAAAAAATTACTCCTTTAGTCAGTAAAATCAATGATTATCAAAAAAATTTCGAGTCTTTTAGCAACGATCAGCTAAGGAAAAAAACTACACAATTCAAATCCTTATTGTCAAAAGAAAATCAAAGCTTTTCAAAAAACATTGAAAGTCTTGAAAATCAAGTTCTGAACACGAGTGATCTTGATGAAAAAGAATCGATTTATAAACAAATAGATCAAGAAAAAGAAGAATCACAAAAAAATACTGAGAATATACTTAATTCGATACTACCCGAAGCCTTTGCAGTTGTAAAAGAAACTGCACGTCGTTTTGTAATTAATAAACAGATGGAGGTGACTGCATCCTCTTATGACAGGGAGCTTTCTCAATTAAAATCATATGTGCAACTAACAGGAGAAAAGGCAATTTGGTCAAATTCTTGGGATGCAGCGGGCAAACCAATAGTCTGGGATATGATTCATTATGATGTTCAACTAATTGGGGGAATAGCGCTTCATCAGGGTAAAATTGCAGAGATGCAAACCGGAGAAGGAAAAACTTTAGTAGCAACATTACCTGTTTATCTCAATGCGTTGACCGGAAAAGGAGTTCACTTGGTTACAGTAAACGATTATCTAGCTAAACGTGACAGTGCATGGATGGCACCTATATTTGAATTTCATGGGTTAAGTGTTGATTGTATTGATTACCACCAACCCAATAGCAGTGAAAGACGAAAAGCATATCAAGCTGATATAACCTACGGTACAAATAACGAATTCGGTTTTGATTATTTGAGGGATAATATGGCTCATACAGCTGAAGATTTAGTTCAACCCAAACATAATTATGCAATAGTTGATGAGGTAGACTCAGTTTTAATTGATGATGCACGAACACCCTTGATTATTTCAGGTCCAACACCTGAGGGAGATAGACATGAATTTGATGTTTTAAAGTCTAATGTCAATAGTTTGGTAAATAATCAACGAAGTCTACTGACAGGGGTTCTAGCTGAAGCAAAAGCTAAAATTCGAGAAGGTGATACAACTGAGGGAGGCATTTTACTTTTGAGAGTATTTAGAGGCTTACCAAAAAACAAGGCCTTGATTAAATTTTTAAGTGAGGAAGGGGTCAAGCAGCTTTTGCAAAAAACTGAAAACCACTATATGCAAGATAATAATCGTGAAATGCATATTATTGATAAAGATTTATATTTTGTTATTGATGAAAAAAACAATCAAATTGATCTAACTGAAAAAGGTATTCAAATGCTTTCTGAGGACAATTCAGATGCTAATTTTTTTGTTCTACCAGATATTGGAATTGAAATCGCTAAAATTGAATCTAATGACTATGACTCAAAAAAAGAGGCAGCTTTAAAAGAAGAGCTTTTTAAAGATTTTGACATCAAAAGTGAGCGTATACATAGTATGAATCAATTATTAAAAGCTTATACTCTCTTTGAAAAAGATGTAGAGTATGTATTGATGGATAACAAAGTTAAAATTGTTGATGAACAAACTGGAAGAATTATGGAAGGACGAAGATATTCCGATGGTCTTCATCAAGCCATTGAGGCCAAAGAAAATGTAAAAATTGAAGCAGCTACACAGACATATGCTACAATTACTTTACAGAATTATTTTCGCATGTATCATAAACTTTCTGGAATGACTGGAACGGCGATTACTGAAGCTGGAGAATTTTGGGAAATTTATAAATTAGATGTAATTGAAATACCAACTAACCGATCAATTGCAAGAAAAGATGAAGACGATTTAATCTATAAAACTAAACGAGAAAAATACAATGCTGTAATTGAAAAAGTGAGTGAATTTTCAAATGAAGGTAGGCCTGTCTTAATAGGAACTACATCTGTTGAAATTTCTGAATTATTGAGTAAAATGTTAAACATTCGAAAGGTTAAGCATAATGTACTTAATGCAAAAATGCACAAAAAAGAAGCTGATATTGTTGCTGAAGCAGGAAATCCAGGAGTAGTAACAATAGCTACAAATATGGCCGGTCGTGGAACTGACATTAAACTATCTCAAGAAGTTAAAGACGTTGGCGGATTAGCTATTGTAGGTACCGAGCGCCATGACTCTAGAAGGGTTGATAGACAACTTCGTGGACGTTCCGGTAGACAAGGAGACCCAGGGAGTTCTCAATTTTTTGTTTCTCTAGAAGACAACCTGATGCGCCTTTTTGGATCAGAGCGTGTTGCGAAAGTTATGGATCGAATGGGTCTGGAAGAAGGTGAAGTCATTCAACACTCGATGATGACAAAATCAATTGAGCGTGCTCAAAAAAAGGTTGAAGAAAACAATTTTGGAATTCGTAAACGTCTATTAGAATACGATGATGTGATGAGCGCACAACGTGAGGTTATATATAAAAGAAGAAGACATGCTCTTGAGGGTTCGCGTTTGAAGTTAGATGTTTTAAATATGCTTTATGATACATGTGAGGATATCGTTTTAAATAATAAGTCTTCTAATAACTTTAAAAACTTTGAATTTGAAATTATAAGTACTTTTTCGATGACAGCCCCTATAAGTGAAAGTGATTTTTTAGAAAAAACAGAAAATGATTTAATAATTGATCTTTACACGTCATCATTAAATCATTACAATGAAAAAACAAGCCTTAATGCTAATATCGCCTATCCTGTTATTAGAGATGTTTATCAACGACCTGATAATAAATTTGAACGAATTGTAGTTCCATTTACAGACGGAGTAAAATCTCTGAATGTAGTCACGAATCTTAAAGAAGCTTATGAATCAGAGGGCAAAAGTCTAATTGATGATTTTGAACGAAATATAACTCTGGCACTAATTGACAATGCGTGGAAAATCCATTTAAGAAAAATGGATGAACTCAAGCAATCAGTTCAACTAGCAGTTCATGAGCAAAAAGATCCTCTATTAATTTATAAATTTGAAGCATTTGAGCTTTTTAAAACTATGCTAAATAGCCTAAATAAAGAAGTTCTGTCTTTTTTAATAAAGGGAAGTTTGCCAAACCAAAAAGAAGCTAATATTCAAGAGGCAAAAAGAATAACATCGAAACAAAAACTAAAAACTTCTAAGGATGATGTTCTTAATACTGAAGAATTAGCTCAAAAAGCTCGTTCTGTAGGCGCAGGAGCAAGTCAATCGCAGCGACAAACCATTGAAACAATAGTTAGAGATCAACCTAAAATCGGTCGTAATGAAAAAGTTACGATTAAAAACATTAATACTGGAGAAACTAAAATTGTAAAATATAAACAAGCTGAAATCCTAGTTAGACAGGGAAAATGGGTAATTAGTTCATAATTTCCTATTTTTAATAAAATTTGAGTTTTTTATGAATACATATGCTTCTATATTACTATGGGCTGTTCCCGGTTTTTTAATCTTAGTTTTAATAGAAATGTTATATGGCCACCTTACAAAAAAACAATCTTATGTTTTTATGGACACATTGGCGAGTCTCAGCTCGGGTATGACTAATATTCTTAAAGACGTTCTTGGTCTAGGAATAATCTTGATATCCTACCCATTTTTACTTGAAAAAATCGCATATTGGGAAGTCGAAAGCACCACAGGAGTATATATTATTGCTTTTATATGCATAGACTTTGCTTCATATTTAGTTCATCTTCTTAATCATAAGGTAAACATCTTTTGGAATCAACATTTGATTCATCACAGTAGTGAAGAATATAACCTTGCATGTGCATTAAGACAAAGCATATCAAATATCATAGGTTTTGGAGCATTATTCCTAATTCCAGCTGCTTTTTTGGGTGTACCTTCAGAAATCATAATGACATTGACTCCAATACACCTATTTGCTCAATTTTGGTATCATACAAAACATATCGGAAAACTTGGATTTCTTGAATATATAATTGTGACTCCTTCTCAACATCGTGTTCATCATGCAATAAATCCGATTTACATTGATAAAAATTTAGCTGCAATTTTCTGCATTTGGGATCGTATGTTTGGTACTTTTCAGGAAGAATTAGAAGATGAACCTGCTGTTTACGGTACATTAAAACCTGCTATGAGTTGGAATCCAATTTGGATTAACTTCCAACATCTTTATTTATTATCTCGTGATGCCTGGCACACAAGTAAATGGAAAGATAAACTTCGTATTTGGTTTATGCCTACTGGGTGGAGACCCCAAGATGTTTCAAAAACATTTCCTGTAATTTCCCGTGAAATGGATGAAGACAAAAAATATAAGCCTACTTATGACTTCAACTGGAAAGTAATAGCTGTAGTTCATTTTTCAGCAATAACATTAATGCTTTTCTTCTTTTTGTCAAAATTCAGTGATATTAATCTCAACCTACAAATTACTTTAGGTTTATTAATATTTTTTTCAATTTTTGGGTTTACATCTCTAATGGATTTTTATTCTTGGGCCCCGGTGCTGGAAATTTTTAGAGGAGTATTTAGTATAATATTTATCATTTTTGCTCAAATTCAATTTTTAGAATCTACTTCACCACTGATTTTAAATTCTTTGATAGGTTATTTTATATTCACTTTTTCAGTTGGAATTTGGGCAAGAATTAAGGAACCTAATAGGAAATTAGTCCTACCATAATGGATAAAAATCATTTGGATTATCTCATAATAGGGCCTGCATATCCCTTTAGAGGAGGTATAGCTGACACTCAGCATGAGTTAGCTAAAGCACTTCAAAAAAAAGGAAAAAAAATTGAATTGTTAACTTTTACAAAACTTTACCCTAAAGTTTTTTTTCCAGGAAAAACCCAACTTAGCGATCAGACTCGTCCTGAAAAATTAATTATCACCCAACAAATTCATGCATACAATCCAACAAAGTGGACAAGTACAATAAGATATATTTGTTCAAGGTCACCAAAGGTTGTTGTATTTAGATATCATACCCCTTTTCTTGCTTTGAGTTATGCATGGATAGCTAGAAATTTACCTAATTCTATTAAAAAAGTTGCTATAGTAGATAATTGGATTCCACACGAAACAAGTTGGATTGATAAAAAATTAAATCTACTATTTTCAAAATATTTGGATTGCATTAGTAGTTTATCTTTGTTTGTTGCTAATCAAATTAAAGATAATTTCGATGGCCCTGTTTGGGCTGGATTCCATCCAATCAATAGTAATTTACTACCTATTCTAGATAAAAAACAAGCAAGACTTAAACTAAATTGGGACATTGACGTTCCGTATGTTTTATTTTTTGGCTTAATTCGAAAATATAAAGGTCTTGAACTATTAATAAAAGCATTTAATGAAGCTCCTCTAATTGACAAAAACATTAAACTTTACATAGCTGGAGAATGTTATGAGGATAAAAAAAAATATACTGAAATTATTGAAAAGCTAAATTTAGGTAATCGTGTAATCTTAGATTTTAATTTCAAAAATAAAACTGATATTCAACTTCTATTTTCAGCCTGTGATATAGTTGCTCAAACTTATCATAAAGCAACTCAGAGTGGAGTAACCCCACTTGCCTATTATTACCAAAAGCCACTTTTAGTTTCAGATATTGAAAGCTTAAAAGCAGTAATTGTTTCTGACCGTACCGGCATTACTGTAAAAAAAGATTCTAAATCTATTGCTGCAGGTATTTATAAAATTTTGGATAAAAATAATATCAATAATTTTTCTAAAAATATGAGAAAAACATCAATAAAATACAACTGGTCGACATTTTCTGAACAGTGGGATAGTTTTGTGTCTGAAGTATAATTATTCGTCAAATTAATAAAAAATAATTCTTTGAATAAAATTAAATATTTCTTTCTTGTTTGTATTTACTATCAAACTGGTTTTGGACAAATCAATTTTGAAAAATATCGTCTTCCAATTATCAAAACAGAAGAAAAAATTAAAATTGATGGTGTACTAGATGAAAAAACATGGAAAGAAGTTGCCGTTGGAAAAGATTTTTTCATGATTACTCCCCTGGATACTGGAAAGGCAACTCAATTTTCAGAAGCACGAGTATCATTTGATGATGAATTTCTCTACATAGGAATAATTTTCTTTAATAATTCAATAAAAGGTGATTATGTAGTGGAATCGTTAAAAAGGGATTTCTCTTTTGGTAAAAATGATAATTTTCTAGTAGCTATTGATCCTTTTAATAATCAAAGTACAGGTTTTGCTTTTGGATTAAATGCCTATGGAGCTCAGTGGGATGGAACTATGTATGATGGAAGAAGTGTTGATTTAAATTGGGATACAAAATGGTCCTCTGAAGTTAAATTTAATGAAGAAAAGTGGGTGTGTGAAATTGCAATTCCATTTAAATCAATTAGATATGACGAAACGATTTTAGAATGGGGGATCAATTTTAGTAGGTTAGATTTAAAAGCGAGTGAAAAATCTAGTTGGGCTCCAGTGCCTAGACAATTTCCTTCGGTTTCACTTGCATATGCAGGAGCTCTAATCTGGAAGAGTGACCCTCCCAAGCAAGCTAACAATATTTCATTGATACCTTACAGTGCAAATAACCTTTCTAAGGTAAATACAGATCCTCAAAATAATAACCTCAAAATCGGAGGCGATTTAAAATTTAATTTAACATCAGCTTTAAATCTAGATGTGACTGTAAATCCTGATTTTTCTCAAGCGGAAGTAGATCAACAAGTGACTAATCTAGATCGTTTTGAACTTTTCTTCCCTGAAAGACGACAATTCTTTTTAGAAAATGCAGATCTTTTTTCAAATTTTGGATATAAAACTATTCGACCTTTCTTTTCAAGAAGAATTGGATTAAATGCCCCAATAATTGGAGGGATTAGAATGAGTGGAAATTTAGACGAAAATTGGCGACTAGGGGTTATGGATATTCAAACACAAAAAGATAAAAGCCAAGATTTATCAGCAGAAAATTTTGGTGTTTTTACACTGCAACGTAAGGTATTAGACCGCTCCAACATAAATTTTATTTTTATAAATAAACAAAAAATCAATAATTCAGAAAAATCCATAATTAACAATCGCTACAATCGAAATATTGGATTAGAATACAATTATTTTTCTGAAGATAACTTATGGAATGGTAAGGTTCTTTTTTTAAGCTCGTTAAGCCCTGTAAAAGAAAAACAGGGAAATGTTTTTGCATCTCATATTGGATATCAATCCACAAGATGGAAATGGAGGATACAACAAGAATTCATATCAGGTGATTATACAGCAGAGGTTGGCTATATACCTAGAAAAAACTACAACAAACTACAAGCAAGTGGAGGACATCTTATTTATACAAAAGGAGAAACAAAACTATTATCGCATGGACCAAGTATTTCTCAAACTTATTTTTTTAATACTGAATGGGATAACAAAGACAAATCAACATCTCTTAAATATTTACTGAATTTTAAAAATAGAAGTAAACTTTCAATAGGTTTTCAAGATCAGTTTATACAGTTACTTTCCAATTTCGATCCCTTGCGCACTGGAATTTCCTATCTTGAAGAAGGATCTGATCATAGATGGAATAGTTTTATGATCTCTTATTATTCCAAACCACAAAATAGATTTACATATTCATTAGAAACAATTACTGGTGGTTATTATAATGAAGGGAAGCGGTCTGCGTTTCTAGGGGAGTTTGGGTATCGCTTTCAACCTTTTTTTGAGCTTAGCTCAGTTGTAAATTTCAATCAAATTAATCTTGTGGCCCCATGGAACAAAAACTCTTTTTGGCTTTTAGGTATAAAAGGAAATCTAACTTTTACAAATACAATTTTCTTCTCTAATCTATTTCAATACAACGAACAACTAGGCCTTTGGAATTTTAATTCAAGATTTCAATGGCGCTATAAGCCCGCATCAGATATTTTCTTAGTATTTAATAGTAATCAAATAAGTGTACCTTCAGTCTCAACCGGTTGGAATTTGACTCTAAAAATTAATTATTGGTTAAATTTATAATTATGTTTAAAAAAGAAGATCACTGGGAAAATATATTTGGAACTAAAACTCCAAAAGAAGTAAGTTGGACTGAAACATACCCAAAGAACTCTGTTTATTTTATTGATGCCTTAAATCTTGATACTAAACTACCAGTAATTGATATAGGTGGAGGTGACAGTAGATTAGTAGACGTTCTACTTGAAAAGGGTTATAAGGACATAAGTGTTTTAGATATTTCAAGTAAAGCACTTAATCGTACAAAAAAAAGATTAGGCGTCAGTTCAAAAAATATAAGTTGGATTGTCTGTGATATTTTAGATTTTAAACCCAAAAAAAAATATGCCCTCTGGCATGATAGAGCTTCGTTCCACTTCCTAACTAGTCCAGAAGATATTAATTCTTACAAAAAAATTGTAAATCAATGGGTTAATAAATATTTAGTGTTAGGGACTTTCTCTAAAGAGGGTCCTTTAAAATGCAGTGGCCTTCCCGTTACTCAATATAGTTGTGATAGTATTTCAAAGAGTTTTCAAGAATTCTTTAATCCCATAAAATGTGAATATTTAACACATCAAACTCCATTTAAAACAGAACAGAAATTTGTTTTTTCTAGTTTTGAAAAAATCTAGAATAATGGAATTTCTCGATTAATTGCATCTTTAATAATATTACTCCATTCTGCGTAACCAAGTTTATTTAAATGTAATTGATCATTTACAAACCACTCTGTCTTGGGCTTTCCCTCATCATTTAAAAATCTTTTTATTGTGTCAATAAAAAAAAGATTTTCTGTTTTTAAACAATAAGTTTTTATTAAATCGTTGGTTTTATTAATTTTTTTCCAATACTCCCATCTACTTTTAGTAGGTGTGATTGATATTTGCATAATGGGAATTTCAGGATGCTTCGAACGAACTTGATTTATAAATAATTTAAATAATCTTAGCACCTCTCTTGGAGATCCGTCATCTGAAGAGCCTGAAATATCATTTGCTATAAAACAAACCACCATTTTTAATTTGTGATCAGCAAGAATTCTTTCAGTAAAATAAATAACATCTCTAAAATTAGCTCCTCCGTAACCTCTTTGAATTACATTATAAGGCTCCATGTCCTTCTCTAGAGTTTTCCATAGACGAATACTCGAACTTCCTATAAAAAGTATTGCATCGTCAGGATAATTTACTTGGGAATCTAATTTTTCAAAAACTTCAATTTCGGGAAATGCCCATGCCCGGTCCTCAACAGGGTATTTTTTCATCAAAGAACAAGAGGAGAATAAAATACACAGTACTAGTAAAATTAATTTTCTCACAAATATTGTATTTGATAAAGACGCATTTTGAGATTTTTATAGGTTTATTTATAGCAAGTATTCTGTTGAAACAAAGTTTGACTTGTCTGAATTTAGCAGTTGTTCGAGAATCTCTTTATTATATGGAGTGTTTTTTGAAGCCAAAAAGGTTCTAATTGAAAATGAACGCAATGCATCATAAACACTTAAAGTACTCACAGCTGAATTCTTTCTTCCGGTAAAAGGATAAACATCTGGTCCTCTTTGACATGCTGAGTTAAGATTTACACGACAAACAAGATTTGCAAGAGTATCAACTAAGGGTGCTAATTTGTTAACATCATTACCAAATAAACTTACTTGTTGTCCGTACTCTGAAGCTTCCATTGCATCCAATGGCTCATCAATTTCTTTATATGAGATAATCGGAATTACAGGTCCAAATTGTTCTTCATGATAAAGATTCATATCATCAGTAATTGGATACATAACAGCAGGGAAAGAATAATTTTCAGATAATTCACCTCCTCTTTTATTTAAAACTTTAGCACCTTTAGATTTTGCATCTGATATCAACTCCTGAATGTATGATGGTTTAGATGGTTCTGGTAATGGTGTGAGAAAAGAATCTTCCCATGGCATCCCAAAATTTAATTGATCTACTGCATCTGAAAAACGACGATTAAATTCATCTACTATTGATTCATGCACATACAATACCTTTAGTGCTGTACAGCGTTGTCCATTGTAAGATAATGTTCCTGAAATACATTCTTTAATAGTATGATCTATATCTGCATCAGGAAGAATAATACCTGGGTTTTTTGCCTCTAGACCAAGCACTAAGCGTAAACGATTTTTGTTAGGATGCTGATCTTGAAGTGAAACGGCAGATGAACTGTGCCCTATTAATGCCAACACGTCTATAAATCCAGTTTTCATTATAGGGGTAGCAATTTTTCTTCCTCTACCAAATAAAATATTAACAACTCCTGGTGGGAAGCTTTCTTGAAAAGCTTTTAAAAGTGGAGCAATCAACAAAACACCATGCTTTGCAGGTTTAAAAATAGCTGTATTACCCATAATAATAGCTGGAATAAGTAAACAGAATGTCTCATTAAGTGGATAATTATAAGGGCCTAAACACAAAACTACGCCCAGAGGTCCACGACGAATATGAGCATATACACCTCCTTTTTGATCAAACTTTGCCCCTTTGCGATCTAAATTTTTATAAGCTTCAATAGTATCATTTATGTAATCAACCGTTCGGTCAAATTCCTTGTAGGAATCAGATTTATTTTTACAAATCTCCCACATTAAAAGTTTAACAATTTCTTCCCTGTGAAGTACCATTTTTTTTACAAATGTCTCCATGCATTTAAGTCTTTCTCCGACTTTCATAGTTGGCCAAAGACCCTGACCTCTTTTAAATGCATTTTTT
Source organism: Flavobacteriaceae bacterium (assembly GCA_045561915.1). Lineage (GTDB taxonomy): Bacteria > Bacteroidota > Bacteroidia > Flavobacteriales > Flavobacteriaceae > MS024-2A. The sequence continues at coordinate 7,523 of JBJKWV010000019.1, read as the reverse complement.
GCAGCCTCCAAAGCTTGCAAAGCAGCTTCAGTTTCCATGTCAGGAATTGTGCCTAGAAGAGTCGGTTTTCCATCTGTAGGAATTACCGAATAAACTTCTGAAGTTTTACCTTTCCACTTTTCGATTACACCATTAACAAGGTATTCATCACAATTCAAAGGCTTGATTTGAAATTCCTTAGGAATAAGAGAACTTTTATTATTCATTATAATTTTCTTTTTTAGCAATTTTATATTAAAACCTGAAATAGGTTCTTTTTATCATTTATATAATCAAATTTAAAATTATACTTTTTCATCCTTTCTACCAAAATGGTTAAATCAGATGCTTCTTTTAACTCAATTCCTACAACTGCTGTTGCACTATTTCTGAAATGTTTTTTTGAAAACTCAAAATGAGTAATATCATCGTTAGGTCCCAATATTTCGGTAACAAATTGTTTTAAAGCTCCTGATCTTTGTGGAAAATCAACTAAAAAATAATGTTTTAATTCAGCATAAAGCAAGGCGCGTTCTTTAATTTCAGGCATTCTGAAAATATCATTATTACCCCCACAAACCAAAACTCCAATTGACTTATTTTTTATTTTATCACTCATCGAATTCAAAGCTGCTATAGCCAGTGCTCCTGCAGGTTCAGCAACTATTCCGTCTTTATTATATACTTCTAAAATAGTTTGGCAAATTTTTCCCTCTGGAATAACTAGAATTTGATCCAAATGCTCTTTACATATTTTAAATGGTAACCTTCCTACCTGACGAACTGCAGCACCATCAACAAAATAATCCATACTTTCTAAGGAAATTCTTTTGCCTTTTTCTAATGCTAATTTCATCGAAGCAGCTCCATCTGGTTCTATTCCAATCACTTTAGTGTTAGGAGATTTTTTTTTAAAAACAGTAAGCATTCCAGAAATGAGACCACCACCCCCTAAAGGAACTAAAACATAATCAAACCCTTTTGAGTATTGATCTAACATCTCTAAAGCTATTGTTCCCTGACCTTCAATTACCTCAGGATCATCAAAAGGATGAATAAAAGTTTTATTTGCATCTTTTGCTGCATCTAAAGCTACTTTTTGACATGCATCATAAGAATCTCCTACTAAAATAATATCAACAAATTCACCTCCAAACATACGGACCTGAGAGACTTTTTGATCAGGTGTCGTTGCTGGCATATATACTTCTCCTTTAATTTCTAATTTTTGACAGGAAAATGCAAATCCCTGAGCATGATTCCCAGCACTGGCACAAATGATTCCTTTTTTTATTTCCTCTTTTTTTAATGAAGATATTTTATTGTATGCTCCGCGTATTTTAAATGAACGGACCTGTTGGAGGTCTTCTCGTTTTAAAAAAACAGAAGCATTAACATTTTTAGATAAGCGCTTATTAAATTCTAATGGAGTGATTCTAGTTAAGCCTTTTAATTTTTTAGCTGCACTTTCTACTCCTTTGAAAGAAGGATGGTTAATCACTAAACAATTTTTTTCATTGATGTCATTGAAGTCCTAAGATCATAACCAATCATTTCAACTGGATGATATCGAATGATTTCGTTAACATCAATTAACTGGCTGTTGTCTACCCCCAAATCCTTTAGGTTTTGACCTTTACCAATTACATCAGCTTTAATTCCTTTCATAAAATCAGAAAGCAATGGTTTTGCAGCATGATCAAATAAATAGCAACCATACTCAGCTGTATCTGAGATAATGCGATTCATTTCAAACAACTTTTTTCTTGCAATGGTATTAGCTATAAGCGGTGTTTCATGAAGAGATTCGTAATAAGCTGATTCCTCTTTGATTCCTGCTGCTACCATTGTGTCAAAAGCCAGTTCCACCCCAGCACGAACAAATGCAACCATTAAAATACCATTATCAAAAAACTCTTGCTCTGAAATCATCTGATCTGTAATAGCTGTTTTTTCAAAAGCGGTTTCACCCGTAGCAGCTCTCCATGACAAGAGGTTTTTGTCGTCATTTTCCCAATCCTCCATCATAGTTTTCGAAAACTCTCCAGACATGATATCATCCATATGTTTTTTAAACAAGGGTGCTAATATTTCTTTAAGTTGTTCAGATAGTTCAAAAGCTTTTATTTTTCCTGGATTAGAAAGACGGTCCATCATATTAGTAATTCCACCATACTTTAATGCTTCTGTAATAGTTTCCCATCCAAACTGAATTAATTTAGCAGCATAGTTAGCATCTACTCCTTCCTCAATCATTTTATTAAAACTTAAAATAGAACCTGTTTGCAAGATTCCACAAAGAATCGTTTGTTCACCCATCAAGTCAGATTTAACTTCAGCAACAAAAGAGGATTCTAATACTCCTGCTCTATGACCACCGGTCGCAAAAGCGTATGCTTTAGCTTGAACTAAACCGTGTCCCTGCGGATCATTTTCTGGATGAACTGCAATTAATGTTGGTACTCCAAAACCTCTTTTATACTCTTCACGAACCTCTGACCCAGGACATTTTGGCGCAACCATAATTACAGTTAGATCCTCACGAATTTTTATTCCCTCCTCGACAATATTGAAGCCATGAGAATATGATAAAGTAGCTCCTTTTTTCATTAATGGCATTACCGCATTAACCACTCGAGTATGATTCTTATCTGGAGTTAAATTAATAACCACATCAGCTGATGGAATTAATTCCTCATAGTTTCCTACTTTAAATTTATTGCTTGTAGCGTTTTTGTAAGAAGTACGTTTTTCATTAATTGCACCTTGTCTTAATGCATAAGAAATATTTAGCCCTGAATCACGCATATTTAGCCCTTGATTGAGCCCCTGGGCACCACAGCCTACTATTACAATGTTTTTTCCTTTAAGCGCAGTTATGCCCTCTTCAAATTCTGAAGATTCCATAAATCGACATTGCGCCAATTGATGTAATTGTTCTCTTAGTGATAATTGATTAAAGTAATTTGCCATAATTTAATTAATTGTTGTTTTTAAATGATTCTAAAATTTCAGATATCCCCATTTTAGCTTTTGTTACAGAAATCCTTCCAGATCGAACAAATTGCAAGAGACCATATGGAGCAAGTTCTTTACGTAACTTTTCAGTCTCTTCTCTAAAGCCTGTTTTTTCAATAACAAAAAACTCAGGTGAAACTGTAACTATAGTTGCATGACTAGCTTTTATAATATTTTGAATTTGACGTTCTTCAAATAATGAACTTGATTTTACTTTATAGAGAGCATTTTCTTGAAAAATTGTTTCTTCATCAGTATGATAAAATGCCTTAATAACATCAACCTGTTTTTCTATTTGTTGAACAATTTTACGGACTCGCTCTGAATCAGTTTTAACTACTATTACAAATCGATAAACATTCTGAATTTCAGATTGAGATGTTGAAAAACTTTCCAGATTTATATGACGTTTTAGAAAAATTGCAGATATGCGATTAAGAAGCCCAATATTGTTCTCGGTGTAAACAGAAATAGTGAAAGTATCTTTTTTCATTTTATTCTAATCTTATATCTGATACACTTGCACCCGTAGGAATCATTGGAAAAACATTGTCTTCTTTTTCAACACAAACTTCTAAAAAATATGGTTCTTTTGAAGCCATCATTTCTTTTACAGCAATGTCAAGATCTTTTCTATCAGCCACCCTTTTGGCCTTAATTCTGAAACCTTTTGCAATAGTTACAAAATCTGGATTAACCATTTCAGTAGAAGCATATCGTTTATCAAAAAAGAGTTGCTGCCATTGACGAACCATTCCAAGAAAGTCATTATTTAAAACTACTATTTTTACTGCGACTTGTTGTTGAAAAATAGTCCCTAATTCTTGAATTGTCATTTGATACCCACCATCGCCAATAATTGCTACTACTTCACGATTTGGGGCACCCATTTTAGATCCTATTGCAGCTGGAAGTGCAAATCCCATTGTTCCTAAGCCTCCGGAGGTAACATTACTTTTAGATTGACTAAATTTTGCATAACGACAAGCAGCCATTTGATGCTGGCCTACATCAGTTACAATTATTGCATCGTTATTTGAATATTTATTAATCATCTCAATACTTTCTCCCATTGTAAGTCCCTCTTTTTTGGGAAATAAATCTGATTGAATAACTTTTTCATTTTCAATTTTATCTAAAGCTTCAAAACGAGCGATCCATTTAGGATATGTTTTAATTGAAATTCTTTTATTTAATTCATTTAAAGAGACTTTGCAATCAGCTATTAGTGCTACATCGACCTTCACATTCTTATTCACCTCTGCAGGATCTAACTCTAAGTGTATGATCTTAGCTTGTTTAGCATATTTAGTTAAATCACCAGTAACACGATCATCAAAGCGCATTCCTATTGCAATAAGTAAATCACATTCGTTTGTAAGAAGATTTGGTGCATAATTTCCATGCATTCCAACCATTCCCCTATTAGATGGATGATCAGTAGGAATTGCAGAAAGCCCTAAAATAGTCCAAGCCGCTGGAATTCCAGATTTTTCTAAAAAAGTTTTAAACTCTTCTTCGGCATTTCCTAAAATTACCCCTTGCCCCCATACAATTAAGGGTTTTTTAGCTTCGTCTATTAAAAGCAATGCCTCCTCTAAATTCTGATTTGAAAGTTTTTGATAAGGTGAATAGCTTCTTATCCCAATGCACTTTTCATAACTAAAGTCAAAGAATTCAAATTGTGCATCTTTTGTAATATCAATTAGAACTGGACCAGGTCTTCCCGAGCGGGCGATATAAAATGCTTTTGCCATTATTGATGGAATCTCGTTAGCTTTTGTAATTTGATAATTCCATTTAGTGACTGGTGTTGAAATTCCAATTATGTCAGTTTCCTGAAATGCATCTGATCCCAGAAGATGTGATGCTACTTGACCAGTAATACAGACCATGGGTGTAGAATCAATTTGAGCATCTGCAATCCCAGTAACCAAATTAGTTGCACCTGGACCAGATGTTGCTAAAGCTACGCCTACTTTTCCAGAAGTACGTGCAAAACCCTGAGCAGCGTGTGTAGCCCCTTGTTCGTGGCGTGTAAGTACGTGATGCAGTTTATCTTGATACTTATATAGTTCGTCATAAATTGGCATTATAGCCCCACCAGGGTAACCGTAAACCAAGTTAGCATCCTCTTCTAAAAGGCATCGAACAACAGCTTCAGCGCCAGAAATGTGTTTATTATCACTTTGGTCTATATTCAATTTTATTTTTGTCTTGGCTCCCATATTTAATTTGAATCAGTAACGCAACCCATGGAGGCTGTTGAAACATTTTTAATATATTTAAATAAAATTCCTTGTTCAAACTTGAAAGGAGGTTGTATCCATTTTTTTTTTCTTACAGATAGCTCATCATCACTTAGATCTACACTTATCGTATTTTTTTTAGCATCGATAGTTATTAAATCCCCATTTTTTATTAATGCAATAGCCCCTCCTTCTTGGGCTTCAGGTACTATATGTCCTACAACGAATCCGTGAGTACCCCCTGAAAAACGTCCATCAGTTATTAAAGCTACGCTTTTTCCTAAACCAGCGCCCATAATGGCTGCTGTAGGCTTAAGCATTTCGGGCATTCCAGGGCCACCTTTTGGACCTTCGTAACGTATTACAACAACCTCACCTGCTTTTACTATTCCTTTTCTTATTCCATCGTTTGCTTCATATTCACCATTAAAAACTCGTGCTGCTCCTTTAAAAATGAGTCCTTCCTTACCTGTTATTTTTGCAACTGAACCACCAGGCGCTAAATTTCCTTTTAAAATACGAATATGACCTGTAGATTTAATTGGTTTTTCAATAGTCCTTATAATCTCTTGATTATCTTTTAAGCTTGGAACATTGGCAAGGTTCTCTGCTAATGTTTTGCCTGTAACAGTGATGCAATCACCATGTAACATGCCCAATTCTAACATATATTTCATTACAGCAGGTACTCCCCCAACATCATGTAAATCTTTCATCAAATATTTACCACTAGGTTTTAAATCAGCTAAAAATGGTGTATTATCACTAATCTTTTGAAAATCATCAATAGTTAGATTAATGTTTGCGGCTTTAGCAATAGCTAAAAAGTGAAGTACAGCATTGGTAGATCCTCCCAATACAGATATTAATCTTAAGGCATTTTCAATTGATTTATGTGTTACAATATCACGAGGTTTTAAATCTTTAACTATTATGTTCTTGAGGCTTTCCCCTAATGATATGCATTCATCTTTTTTATCCTTACTTATTGCTGGGTTTGAAGCATTAAATGGCAATGCCATTCCACAGGCTTCTATGGCAGAGGCCATAGTGTTTGCAGTATACATACCTCCACATGCTCCTGCTCCTGGACATGCTTTACGAATTACATTTTTATATTCTTTTTCATCAATAGTTCCAGCTACTTTTTCACCCCATGCCTCAAAGGCAGAAACCACATCTAGCTCTTTATCATTATGACATCCAGCAGCGATAGTTCCACCATAAACCAAAATTGACGGTCGATTTAAACGTAATAAAGCCATCAAAGCTCCAGGCATATTTTTGTCACAACCAACTACTGTGACTACTCCATCGTATGACATTGCCTGGACAACTGTTTCAATTGAATCAGCAATAATATCTCTTGAGGGGAGTGAAAAACGCATTCCTGGAGTTCCCATAGATATACCATCACTCACCCCAATGGTATTAAAAATTAAACCTACTAAAGATTGTTTATTTATTCCTAACTTTATATCAGCTGCAAGTTCATTAAGGTGCATATTACAAGGATTTCCTTCATAGCCTGTAGAAGCTATGCCAATAAGTGGCTTTTGAAAATCTTCGTCAGTGAGACCAATGGCATGCAACATTGCCTGAGCTGCGGGCTGAGTCGGATCCTGAGTAACTGCTTTGCTGTACTTGTTAAACTTCATGTTTAAAAATCAATTAATACGAATTTAAGTTTTGTTAATGGGATACAAGCTTTTGCTAAGAAATGTCTCTTATATTCAAAGTGTTATTTTATAATTCAACTATCTGATTATCAACAATTTTTAATATTATTTTTAATACATTCAAAAACCATAAAAACTATGGCAGTTTTTTTCTGTTATCTTTAGAACAAAAATTCACAGCTGTTCGATGAATTCATCAATTATAAAAGAACTTAAAGACAAACATCATAGATTTTTTAAAACACTAAAAAATCAATCAATAAAAGTTCGAATCCAACATCTAAAAAGATTAAAATATATTTTAGATGATAAAGAAGAAGATATTTATGATGCACTGTACAAAGATTTAAAAAAACCTGTTTTTGAATCTTTCAGCAGTGAATTTCTCATGGTTCAAAAAGAAATAAATTCCTTCATAAAAAATATTAAAGATTGGTCAGAACCTGAGAAAATTTCAGGAAACTTGATGAGCTTTCCCTCCCAAGATTATATTCTTCACGAACCATATGGAACAGTACTTATGATTTCTCCCTGGAATTATCCATTTCAACTTGCAATGTTACCATTGATTGGTGCAGTTGGTACAGGAAATACGGTT
>JBJKWV010000018.1:0-26319 GCA_045561915.1 Flavobacteriaceae bacterium | reverse complement strand
TGTCAATTTTTTCTAATGGCATTCCTAGTCGGATAGAAACACTTTTTTCCATTGCTTCTGGAGTTTGAATTGGTCCAACCAAAGTAGCTTTCTCATCTGTTACATCAGCAAAAAAGTTCATGGGCTCAAGTGTATTGTGAGCCAAATAAGGACATGTATAGGTTCTTTCTATAATTTTTGCAGCTTTTTTGAACATCGCTTTTGGATTACCATCCTGACGAACTATTCTAGCTTTTTTATTATCCATTGAAATCATCAATCGATTGTGTTCCTCGCTACTTTCTAACCCAGCTGGAATTAAAGATGTTTTAATATTTCCATACCAACCCTTAACTTTCTCAGTTTTTTCAGCTGCAATTTCCCAATTTACCTTAAGCTGCTTTTTGGCCTGCATCACTTGCCATGTAGACTCTCCAACGATGACTGCTATTTCATTAAATGAATCAGTATCCAGTCCCTGCTTTACATAATCTTCTAAAACTGTTTTAATTGAAAAAACATCTTTTATACCAGGCATTTTTTTCACCTCAGAAGCATCCATAGATTTGAATTCCATTCCAAAGGCAGGTGGATGAACAATCATAGCAATTAACATTTTATCCACTGAGTAATCCAATCCATAAAGAGGTTTTCCAGCAATAATTTTTTTGCCGTCTACATTTTTTCTAGATGTCCCAATAATTTTAAAATCCGAAATTTCTTTAAGAAACACCTCTTTAGGAATATCCATTTTAGATGCTAAGGAAGCCATTGATCCAAACCCTGATTTCTTTCCAGAAGCTTTGTGAAAAAGCTCTCCATTAGCGGTGGTAATTTCATTCTTATTAACACCCCAAGTTTGAGCTGCGGCATTAACCAACATTGTCTTAGCAGTAGCACCAGCCATTCTTAGGCTATTCCATCCTTGACGGATGGATTGACTTCCACCAGCTATTTGTCTTTTGAAAATAGAAGTATTTAGTGGTGCCTGTTCAACAATTACATCGTCCCAATTAGCGTCTAATTCTTCAGCTACAATCATTGGCATTGATGTTTTTATATTTTGCCCAATTTCTGGGTTTGGAGACATTATTGTAATTAAGCCATTATCACCAATTTTTAAAAAACCATTAATTTTAAACCATTCTTTGGGCAATGCTTTGACTTGATTTGGTGTCATGTCACATGAGGTAAGCCAATTAAAACTAAGCATTATTCCGCCTCCAGCAAGAGTGGTTCTTTTTATAAAAGAGCGTCTTCCGATTGATGTTTTTATGATTTCCATATGAAGTTTTTATGATTTTGAGGCAGTTTTTATTGCTGCTTTTATTCGAGTATAAGTTCCGCATCTACATATATTTCCATTCATTGCAGAATCAATTTCCTCGTCAGAAGGATTTGAATTAGCTTCTAAAAGAGCAGAAGCACTCATAATTTGACCAGATTGACAATATCCACACTGAGGGACATCATGCTCTAACCAGGCTTTTTGAATAGGATGGTCTCCATTTTCAGACAACCCTTCTATGGTTGTCACTTTATTTTTCCCAACAGAAGATATTGGTAATAGACAAGAGCGTACTGCTGCACCATTCAAATGAACTGTACACGCCCCACACTGTGCAATACCACAGCCATACTTTGTCCCTACAAGATTTAAATGATCACGAAGCACCCATAGTATAGGTGTATTTGGATCTACATTAACCTCTATATTTTTCCCATTAACATTTAGTAGAAATTGTTCCATTATCTAGCAACTTATTTTGAATTAGAACTTTATTACTTTTAAATTACAAAAAATCAGCTTTTGTAATCATTTTAAAAACTGATTTTTTGTAATTTAAATTCATTATAAATTAGAGATATTATAATCAATAATCTTAATTCGATTTATTTATTCTTACATAGTCAAAAATTCTTGATTCTAAAAGAGGTAAAGTTAGAGTTCCTTTTGTTCTGCCTCCTGTTTTAGTTCTATTCATATTTGAAAAAACTTGATTAATCAAAAAGAAATGTATGTTACTTTCCGATACAAAATTGACTAAATATAGCTCCTAATATATCTTGATCATTATCAATTTTACCTGTTATTGATCCAATAAAATGAATAGCTTCCTTAAGGTCAATGCTTAATAAATCTCCTGGTAAACTTTTATCTAGTGCATCTTGAATTGAATTAATTGAACTTAGGGCCGAATTCAATGCATCATAATGACGAGCATTGTGTATCACTATGTTTGTGTCATTTTTCATTTTATTTACACTATCGACTAGTAAATTTTGAAGTGTTATAAGGCTTTTTGGATTCCTTGTAGATATACCAAATTGAATAATATTAATATTTTGATTAATTTCAGATACGATTTTATATGCTATTGGTTTACTAAATTCATTATTATGGTTATCAATTTTATTTTCAACTATAAGAAGGTGTAATTCTTCATGATGTAATTGTTGGATTTCCCTTGCAATTTCCGAAGGCTTAGAATCACGCTCATAAAGGTAAATTAGTATTGAAGCCTGATTCACTTTTTCTCTAGTTTTTTTAATACCGATAGATTCAATCTCATCTTTTGTTTCTCTGAGACCTGCAGTGTCAATAAAACGAAATAAGATACCATTTAATACCAGTGTATCTTCAATGCTGTCCCTTGTTGTTCCAGGTATATTAGAGACAATTGCCTTTTCATCATTAAACAATGCATTTAATAAAGAAGACTTTCCCACATTTGGTTTGCCAGCTATAGCAACTGGGACACCTTTTTTTAACACATTTCCATAATCAAAAGAACTTTTTAAATCAGAGATATCTTTATAAAGTCGATTTAGCAAAGATTTTAATTTTTCAATATTAGCGAACTCTACTTCTTCTTGACTAAAGTCAAGTTCAAGTTCTATTAGCGCTTTAAATTCAATTAATTCTTGGCGTAATTCTTCCATCTTTTTAGAAAAACCACCTCTAAGCTGTTGCACTGCAAGCTTATGAGCCGATGCGCTTTCTGCAGCGATAATATCTGCTACAGCCTCTGCTTGACTTAAATCCATTTTTTGATTAAGGTAAGCTCGTAGGGTAAATTCTCCTGGCTGAGCTGGTTTAATTCCTAAATCTAAATAGCTAGTGATTATTTTTTGTTGAATATAGTGAGATCCATGACAAGCTATTTCCACAATATTTTCTCCAGTGTAGGAGTGAGGTTTATTGAATTTAGTAAGTAAAACCTCATCAATAATTTCTCCATCTACCGTGAAACTGCCAAGTGTAGTGGTTTTTACAGATATTTCATCTAATGGTTTTTTTGATTTTGGGCGGAAAAAAACCTTTGTAATTTCAAATGCATCTGGTCCTGAAAGGCGAATAACACCAATAGCTCCACTTCCTGCAGGAGTTGCTAAAGCGATGATAGTTCCCTCGCTTAACATATTAAATCTTTTTATTGAATGTAGCTCTTCGTTTGTGGAGCCTGTGTTCATAATTTTTCCACAATTTTTGAATTGCTGTATTTTCCTCTAGCTCTGGATTAGTTTCAACAATTGTAATTTTTTGCTTATTAAAAAGTTTTTGCATTTCGTTAAAAATTATTGCTGGAATCCCCTTGTTTTGATAATCAGGGCGAATGCCAATTAAATAAAAAGAAGCTCGCTCATTGAAATACATTGCTTTTAAGATATGATATGAGTTAAGGAATGTTAATTTCCCATTAATACTTTTTTAGTGCTTTTGTAAAAGAAGGCATAGTGATAGAAAAACATATGAGCTTACCTTCATTGTCAATAATACACTTAATAAAATCTGGATTCACAAATTTCAAAAAACGTTTCTTATAATTTTCAATTTGATAATCCTGAATCGGAATATAAGTTTGTAAACTATTATATGTTTTATCAAGTAAATCAAACATTTGATCAACATAGGGTAAGATTTCACTACGATTTTTGAAATTTAATAAAGTAAGGTTATAACGTTCCATTATAAGTTTTGAAAAACGTTTAACTTTCTCAGGGGACGATTCAAAATCATCAATTTTAATTTCATATTCTACCCACCTTGCTGCTTCATTAAAGCCAAGTTTTTTTAAATGTTCTGAATAGTAGGGGTAATTATATAAAGTAATTAAGGTATTTCTTTCTTTGAAGCCCTCGATTAGTAGTCCAGCTTTATCAAGATTTGAAAAACCTAATGGACCCTCGATACTTTTTAGATTGTGCTTTTGACCAAACTCAATTACTTTATCTATCAAAAGTTTAGTTACTTCAATGTTATCAATTGTATCAAACCATCCAAATCTAACTTTGCTTTTTTTAATTTCATTAACCTCTATCCAGTTTACAATAGCAGCTATTCTTCCAACAACTTTTTCTTTGTAATATGCTAGGAATAAACGTGCATCCGCATTTTGATAAACGGGATTCAAATTAGGGTCAATAGTTTCAATCTCATCCTTAATCAAAGGAGGAACCCAATATGGATTGTCTTTGTATAATGTGAATGGAAACTTTACAAAAGCATGCAATTCTTCTTGAGTCTTAGCTTCCTTAATGACAATATTCTTTATCATATCACTCAATTACGTTTTGCTTTACGGTTTCGCTTGCGCTCTTTTTTTGTGTCTTTCTTTAATGTTTTATTAAGATCTCTTTCCTCTTTTTTTAAAGCCTTAGATTGAATTTCTTCGGCTGAGATGAAATCTTTATGAAAATCAAGTCTGTAAGATACTCCAACATTTGCTAATATTCTACTTGGAGTGCTTTTTGTTGATCCTCCTAGTGTTGCTTCAACTTGGATGTTGTCAGAATATAAATATGCAAAACCCATACGAAATAAAGAGTACCTGTAAAGATCACTATTGCTTCCTTGATGTTCGATGTAAACTGACCATAGAGGATTAAGTGTGTGGGTCAAAGTTAGAATATGTGTCATCACCGGGTCTATTGATAAATATCTATCATATGTGAAGTTAGTAACAAAAACCCATGAGCCTAGGAAATGAGATTGGGTAGCAAGAGTTCCACGTAAATGAAAAAAGGGTTCATTATCCACTGGGACACCTAAGTTTTGAAAGAAAATTGGACGATAAATATTTCCAAAAATATTATTGAAGGGAAAAGGGTTGTTTTTTTCAAAACTAATATTGCTCCCCAAAGTCATAGATACAGCTGGAATTAGATCACGTAATTTGAATCCATTGTTAGCTTTCCAACTGTAAACATTTAATTCTCTTTCTTTTCTAAACGGATCATAAATTAAATATTTAACTCCTATAAAATTTTGCAAAAAACCATTTTTGGATGAACGATTAGAAATAGAAGTTATTTTGGAGTTTAAAGAGCCTTTTAAATATTGACTTTCTATTGTTAATTCAAGAGTTTCTTTTAAAAACCCCCATCGTAATGCCATAAAACCAACACCTCCTTGAAATGTTGAATTGTTATAACCACTATGAGTATATTGTTGAAATGCAAGACCAATTTCAGCCTGTATAACATTTTTGCCAACAGCAAATGCCCCAATTGATGCACCTGGACGATTAGAATTAATTTGGTCCGTATACTGTGCTTTTATAAAGAAACTATAAAGAAAAAAAGCTAGTACGAGCCTTAGAGAAACCATGAAACAAATATAATGTAAGAATATATGATTTTTTAAAATGATGCCTGCTAATACATTATAAATTTTCGCAAATTCGATACTAAATAGTTACTTTTGAATTATAAATTACTGATTAAAAGTGTTTTTTAAGTTTTTATTATTTTTTTTAGGGGGTGTTTATCTTATAAGATTGGTCTCACCATTTTTGTTTAGACTATTGATTTCTAGCTTGATTAAAAAAAACACTCGCAATACTCCTAATAAAAATCCTAAATCACACACAAAGAAAAAGACAACTTCTGATTCTCTAGGTGAATATATCGATTATGAAGAAGTGGATTAATACTGCACTTTCTTCAGGAATAATTACCCATGTGATTATTACATTAGGTTTTGTATTGTTGGCTTTATTATTTTATCATCCTTTGCTTTCTGGTAAAACACTATTACAATCAGATATTCGTCAATATGATGGTATGTCTAGACAACTAAAAGAATTTAGAGTTAAAACTGGTAAAGAAACCTATTGGATTGATAATGCATTCGGAGGAATGCCAACATATCAATTAGGAGCAAAATACCCTGCGGATGTATTAAGTCCTATTTATAGTTTTTTTCGAATTTTACCTCGTCCCGCGCATATTTTATTTTTATACCTATTCGGAGCTTATTTGCTTTTAATAATTATCAAAATGCCTTGGCCTGTAGCACTTTTTGGATCCATTGCATTTGGCTTTTCAACTTATCTTCTAATTATTATCCAGGTAGGACATAATACAAAAGCACTAGCAATTAGTTTTTTTTCTTTTGTAATAGCTGGTATTATACTCTTATTTCAAAAGCGCTGGTTTTTAGGTGTTACAATTACTTGTTTAGCACTTGGAATGCAAATTCGAGCGAATCATTATCAAATGACATATTATCTATTAATGTTGATGGGGATTTTTGTTCTTTTTTACGGATATTATGCAATTAAACAGAGACATGGAAAAAGTTTTTTAATGTCCCTTTTAGCATTAACCGCTTCTGGACTAATAGCCTTGGGATTCAATGCAACTCCGCTATTAGCAACTGCCGAATACGCAGATTTTAGCACTCGCGGTCCAAGTGAATTAAAATTTAATGTAGATGGTAGTCCCAAAGAACAATCTTCAGGACTTGATTATAATTACATTACAGAATATAGTTATGGTATTTTTGAAAGTCTTAACCTTATAGTTCCTAGAATTCAGGGTGGTGGATCTAGTGAAGATCTTGGAACTGATCATGGTGTTTATGACTTTTTAATTAGAAATGGAGTAGGACCAGGTCAAGCTTCACGATTTACCAAAAATGTTCCCACCTATTGGGGTAATCAACCAATACTTGAGGCACCTGCTTATATTGGCATTACAGTTTTCTTTTTTGCATTATTTGGATTCATCTTATCTAAAGGTCCAATTCGTAACACCTTAATTTTTGGAACACTACTATCACTTTTACTTTCTATGGGTAAAAATGTACCCATAATAACAGATTTTTTTATATATAATTTTCCTTTTTATAACAAATTTCGTGCGGTTTCTTCAATCCAAGTAATACTTGAAATTTGTTTGCCTGTTTCAGCATCCATAGGTCTTTATTATCTATTTTATAATGATAAAAAAATAAAATTTAATCAATTTATTAAAATTGCAATTATTCCAATAGTACTATTATTAGTAGTTTTCTTATCTAAAGAGATGCTTTCTTTTAATGGGATAAATGACTCTTATTTAAGCGAAATATATGGCTCTGATCTATTTTCAAAAATAAAAAGTGCTAGGGAATCAATTTTTCAATCAGACATTTTAAGAGCAATATTTTTCTGTACGGTATTGATTTTAATATTCTTCTTGTATCATTCAAAAAAAATCAAAAGAGAATTAGCTATGGGATTTGTAATTATAATATTGCCAATTGATTTAATTGGAATAGCTAATAGATATGTAAATAATGATGGTTTTGTCTCAATTCGTGAATCATCATCTCCTTTTATTAAAACAAAAGCTGACATTACAATTCAGCAGGACACCAGCCGTTATCGGGTTTTTGAACCCCAATTAGGATTAACCGGAGGAAGAACAGCTTATTTTCATAACGCTGTTGGAGGCTATCACGGTGCAAAGCCTAGAAGATTTGAAGAACTTTTCAATGCTTACAAGACAAAACAAAATAGTGGAATTTTAAATTTTCTGAATGTTAAATATATTCTTTTGCCTGATGAAGAAAAGAAAGAATTGAAACCTTTAATTAACCCAAATGCATTGGGGCCTGTATGGTTGGTTTCTAATTTAAAAGAAGTTGATAATCCAGATGACTTACTAGTAAAATTAAACAGTACAAATTTTTCAGACACAGCTTTGATTTTAAAAAAAGACTTAACTACAAATACACAAAAGTCGTATGTTAAGGATTCTTTATCGAAAATTAAGCTTGTTGATGCCAAACCAAATTATTTGAAGTATAGGGTTAATAACAATGTAAGCCAGTTTGCTGTTTTCTCTGAAATGTATTATCCCAAAGGATGGAAAGCTACAATTGATGGTGTTCCGTCATCAATTTTCAATGTAAATTATGTCTTAAGGGGTTTATTAATTCCACCAAATTCAACTCAAATTGAATTTAGATTTGAACCTGAAGTCATTAAAAACGGGACTATTATAAGATGGGCTAGTTTTATGATTTTTTTAGTCGGTATTACCATATTGGGATATTTTCAGTACTTTAAAAAAACAAGCTAGACTTATGGGAATTGTAGCTAAACAATCCATTTATAATCTAATTAGTATCTGCTTTGCTTTTTTAATCGGTGGAGTTAATATGCTTTTTTTATATCCTAGCTTTCCAGGAAAGGAATTTCAGGGCTTAATAGTTGCTCTTTTAGCCAATTCAAATTTAGTTCAGCCCTTTATATCTTTTGGGGTTCAACATACATTAATAAAATTTTTTAGTGATGCTAAAGATAAAGAAGAACGCGATCGTTTAATGTGGTTTGTATTACTATTTCCATTGATTATTCTAATTTTCTTAGTGCCAATTTATTTTAATTATGATATAGAAATTCTTCGCTTTTTATCAAATAATAATGAAGGAGTGGAGCGTTTCCCCTTTTTAATAATTGCTATAGCAATATCTACAGCATATTTTGAAATCTTTTTTAGCTGGTTACGTGTAAATTTAAAGTCTGTTTTTGGAAATTTTTTAAAGGAAGTATATCCTAGGATGCTCACCTTTATTTTACTGATAAGCTTTGCTTTTCAAATTTTGAGCCTTGATCAATTTATTAATTTTCTTATTGGGGGTTATTATTTAAGGTTATTAATAGTTATAGTCTATAGTTTTTATGTTTATACTCCTAGTTTTCAATTAAAACTTCCTCAAAAATATATTCCTATGCTAAGATATAGCAGTCTAATTTTCCTTTCTGGTGCAGCAGCGAGTTTTATTTTAGATATTGATAAGTCGATGATTTATTCTTTAACCTCAGATGTTAATGTAGCTTTTTATGCAGTTGCAATTTATATTGCTGCTGTTATTGAAGCTCCTGGAAGAGCTATGTTTCAAATTACTAGCCCTCTCGTTGCAGAGGCATTAAATTTAAATAATAAAGTACGTTTGGAAGGTCTTTTAAAGAAAACTAGTATTAATTTGATGATTGTAAGTGGTCTATTATTTTTAATCATAAATCTTAATTTACGTGACTTTTACAAAATTATTAATCAGGAGGGTTACGAATCAGCAATAGGTGTTGTGATTATTGTATCCTTAGGTAAACTTTTTAGCATGTCTATTGGATGCTTAAATAATATAATTTCTAATTCTAAGTACTATTCCTATGTATTCTGGTTTTCAATATCCTCTGCAATTTTAGCAATATTATTAAATTATATTTTTATTGATAGATATGGGATTTTAGGAGCGGCTTTTGCAACATTGATAGTGATTATATTTATTAATCTATGCAAAATAATACTGGTAAATATTTTATTTAAAATACATCCATATTCTAAAAATACGCTAAGTGTAGTATTGAGCATTTTTGTGATTTATTTATTTATGTATTTCGTACCAGAAATGGATAATCCTTGGCTGTCTATTCCGGCTCGAAGCACTTTGATTATTTTGCTGTTTTGCCTTGCTATTTTTGGGTTTAAACTCTCTGGAGAAATAGAAGAAGTCTTTAAAAAAATTAAAAAACGTTTATTTTAATTTTTCAGCTAAATACATACCTGTATAAGATTTTTTAAGCTTTGCTATTTCTTCAGGTGTGCCTTGTCCTACAAGATAACCTCCATTTTCTCCAGCCTCTGGGCCAAGATCAATTAGGTGATCAGCGCATTTAATTAAATCCATGTTATGTTCTACGACTACAATACTGTGACCTTTTTCTATTAAAGCATCAAATGAAGTGAGTAGTTTTTTAATATCATGAAAATGGAGTCCTGTAGTTGGTTCATCAAAAATAAAAAGTATCTTTTCTTTAGATGTTCCTTGACTTATGAAAGAGGCTAATTTAATTCGTTGCGCTTCTCCACCAGATAGGGTGGCAGATGACTGACCAAGAGTAATATAACCTAAACCAACATCTTGAAGAGGTTGTAGTTTTTGAATGATTTTATTTTGACTAGATGTAGTAAAAAAGTCAATAGCATCATCTACAGTCATTTTTAACAATTTATCTATATTAATATCTTTAAATTTTACTTCTAAAACTTCTTTCTTAAAACGTTTTCCATTGCAGTTTTCACATTCAAGAACAACATCAGCCATAAACTGCATTTCAATGGTAATTACACCTTCTCCTTTGCAATGGTCACAACGACCACCATCAACATTAAATGAAAAGTGCCTAGGGTGATAATTTCGATTTTTTGATATATTAAGTGATGCGAATAGTGTTCTAATATCGTCAAATGCTTTAATATATGTTACTGGGTTAGAACGGGAAGATCTTCCTATTGGATTCTGATCGACAAATTCAACCCCTCGAAGTGTGTCTAAATCACCTTTTAATCCTGAAAAAGCCCCAGGTTTTTCAGTATAAACATCAAAATGACGTGAAAGTGCAGGATTAAGAATTTTTTTCACTAAACTGGTCTTTCCACTTCCTGACACACCACTTACTACTGTAAGAACACCTAATGGTATTTCAATATTTATGTTTTTTAAATTCTGTTCACGAGCTCCAATGATTTTAATATGTTTTTTAGAGATCCTTCTTTTTTTTGGTACATTAATCTTGCGAACTCCATTAAGGTATTCTGCAGTTAGGCTTTTACTTTTTAGTATTTTCTTTATACTTCCTTGAGCTACAATTTTTCCTCCTAAACTTCCTGCCTTAGGTCCTATGTCAATTATACTATCTGCAGCGTTCATTATTTCTTCGTCATGTTCAACTACAATTACTGTATTACCTAAGTCTCTAAGGTTCTTTAAAATTTCAATAAGCCTCTGATTATCTCTTGAGTGCAGCCCAATGGAGGGTTCGTCAAGAATATACATTGAGCCAACTAGGCTGCTCCCAAGCGATGTGGCAAGTTGAATTCTTTGTGACTCTCCTCCCGAAAGAGAGCTTGATCTTCGGTTTAGGGTTAGATACCCTAACCCAACTTTTCTTACATATCTGAGTCTACTATTTATTTCTAAAAGTAGGCGGTCTGAAATTTTTCGGTCATGAGCATCGAGTTTTAAATTATTAAAAAACTTAAATAAAGAGTCTATGGATAATTGATGCAAATCACCCAAACTTTTTTCATTTATTTTTATGTAATCAGTTGTTTCTTTTAATCTGCTTCCGTTACAAACTCCGCATATTGTTTTGCCTCTGTAGCGTGACAAAAGCACACGATTTTGAATCTTGTAATTCTTTTTTTCTATACGTTTAAAAAAATTAGAAATTCCCGTAAAATGAGAGTTTCCTTTCCATAATAAGTCTTTTTGTTCTTTTGTAAGTTCGAAATAAGGTTTATGTATTGGGAAGTCAAATAAATAGGCACTATTAATTAATTCGTTATAATATTTTACCATGCTCGCTCCACGCCAGGGTACAATTGCATGATCAAATATAGACTTGCTTGTGTCAGGTATAACTAATTCTGGATCAATACCTATTACATCTCCAAAACCTTCACACTCAGAGCAAGCTCCCAAAGGATTATTAAAGCTAAATGAATGAATGTTCGGTTGAGGGAAAATTATTCCGTCTAGCTCAAATTTATTTGAAAAGGTCTTTTGGGTATTGTTTTTTAAATTCACTATAGAACAACACCCTTTTCCTTCATAAAATGCAATTTCTATTGAATCAGCTAAACGATTGTAGAAATCATCTTCGTGCCGAACAATCAGTCTGTCAATAATTAGATCAAACCTTTTTTTTTGGAATTTCTTTTAAGTTATCAAGATTTAAGGTTTTTCCATCATGGTAAATTCTTGCAAAACCTTGTTGAATAAAAATTTTAATTTTCTCACTAAAACTTCGGTTAGAGTCAATTTCTACTGGCGATAATAGGAGGAGTTTTTCTCCAACTTCAAACTTTTTTTATGTGATTCAAAACATCCCTAACATCATTTTTTTTAACCATGTCTCCAGAAATTGGAGAAAATGTTTTCCCGATTCTTGCGAATAAGAGTTTAAGGTAATCGTAAATTTCTGTTTTAGTTCCAACTGTTGATCTTGGGTTTGAAGTATTTACTTTTTGCTCTACAGCAATTGCTGGTGAAAGGCCCTTAATATATTCAACCTTTGGTTTGTTTAAACGACCCATAAATTGTCGGGCGTAGGAGGAAAGACTTTCTACATAACGTCTTTGACCTTCAGCATATAAAGTGTCAAAAGCAAGGGAGGATTTACCAGAACCGGATAACCCTGTAATTACGTTTAATTTATTTCTTGGAATCGCTAGATCAATATGCTTAAGATTGTGGAGGTGTGCATCTTTTATTATAATGTGCGTCTTTGAATCATAGTCCAAAATATTTTTCATATGAATTTTTAAAACCCCAAATTTACGATTTTTAAATGTGAATTTTATTTCAAGTTTGTTTCAAAAATTAATCATGAATCCTAATTGTAGATCAATCTTAATTATTGTTAATAATCTGGGGTCTTTTATTAAATTCCCAAAAAAACCTTATATTTACTCAAAATAAATGCCTATAGAATAAAATTACTTTTATAAAAATCGTTGTTTTTTTAACTGCCAAACCAATTGGCCGAAAGTAATTTTATTATGAATACACTTATACCTTCAAAGTACACAGACGCTGATTTAGTCAAGAGCTATACAAATGGGTCTGAAATAGCTCTCGAGACTCTAGTTAATCGTCATAAACTTCAAATCTTCAACTTTATAAATTCCAAAATAAATGATAGAGACACTTCTGAAGACATTTTTCAGGACACTTTCATAAAAGTAATCCGTACACTTAAAAACGGACTATATAATGAAGAAGGGAAGTTTTTGCCTTGGATTATGAGGATTGCACATAATTTAGTTATTGATCATTTTAGAAAAAGTAATCGCATACCAACAATTGAAAATAAAGAAGAATTTGATATTTTTCAATTTGTATCAGATACTGCTCCTAATGCAGAAAACATTCTAATTGAAGATCAAATTTTAAAAGATATTCAGAAACTAATTCAAGAATTACCTCATGATCAAAAAGAAGTTTTAATTATGCGTTTGTATCGAGATATGAGTTTCAAGGAAATAGCCGAGAATACAAAAGTTAGTATAAATACCGCTTTGGGTAGGATGCGCTACGCAATAATAAATCTTCGTAAGCTAATTGAAGATCATAAAATTGTTTTAGAAGCCTAACAATTTTTACACTTTTTTACCGTTAATATTATATAATCGATTTTTATGGTAAAAAACTACTCTCAAAACAAACCTTTATATTTAAAAGTTTCACCCAGTAAAATGGTGATAAAACGTATTTTGGCTTTTTCAAGAGCATATAAAGTAAATAAAAACTTGAAAAGTATTTATTAATAATCAAGAACTAAGTTTTTTTAAAATAGACTTACGTCCAATAGTTTTGGTAATTATATCTTTATTAATATCCCATCCTCTTGCAGGAGAATACTCTCTACCGTACCATATAATTTGGAGATGTAAATCATTCCATAGAGGCTTTGGAAATAACCTTTTTGCATCCCTTTCAGTTTGTATTACATTTTTACCATTAGTAAATCCCCACCTGTACATAAGACGATGGATGTGAGTATCCACTGGAAAGGTTGGAATACCGAAAGCTTGAGCCATTACCACAGCAGCAGTTTTATGACCTACTGCAGGTAAAGCTTCTAATTCTTGATAGGTGCGTGGCACTTTTCCATTATGTTTATTTAATAAAATTTCAGAAAGTCCATGAATACCCTTGGATTTCATTGGTGATAAGCCTACTGGACGAATTATTTCTCGTATTTCTTCCACACTAAGTTTTACCATATCATATGGTGTCTTAGCTTTTTTAAAAAGTAAAGGGGTTATTTTATTTACCCTAATATCTGTACTTTGAGCAGACATAAGAACAGCAATTAAAAGTGTGTAAGGATCAGAATGGTCAAGTGGTATTGGAATTTGAGGATAGATTTTTTTTAGCATAGAGATTGCAAAGTCTACTTTTTCTTTTTTTGTCATTTTTTTTATTAATGAATCCTTTTGTAATTTAGGGAAAAATATATTTTATGGCACTATTAAAGATAGGAGACAAAGTTCCTGAATTTTCTATCTCAGACGATAGAGGAAATATTCAATCATTGAGTGATTATTTTGGAAGAAAACTTATAATTTTCTTTTACCCCAAAGCAAATACACCTGGTTGTACTGCTGAGGCGTGTGATTTGAGAGATCATTATAAAGAGTTAAAAGAAGCAGGTTATTCTCTTTTGGGTGTAAGTGCAGATTCATCTAAAGCTCAACACAGTTTTTCAAAAAAGTTCAATTTTCCATTTCCTTTGTTAGCTGATGAAAATAAAAAAGTTATAAATATTTTTGGTGTTTGGGGACCAAAAAAATTCATGGGTAAGGAATACGATGGTATTTTACGAAAAACTTTTATTATCGATGAAAAAGGTTTTGTTGAAAGGATTATAGAAAAAGTAAAAACAAAAGAACATGCATCTCAGATCTTAAATTAGAATTGAAAATTAAGATTTGATTCCAAACATTTTATTTTGTTTTATCATTTCTGCTATACCTTCTGGAAGGTTGTCCTCCCAATTTGATATTCCACTTCTAATTTGTTCTAGAATTTTTCTGCTAAATATGTTAAGATATTCTTCATCAAAATCGAAAATATCTACGACTTTACCGTTGTACTTAAAAAACTTGTAAAAGTCTTTCATGCGCGGGTCTAACTTTAGGTTTGTACTGTTAATTATGTTTCCTTTATCATCCTTTATTGGATAAAGATACACCTTGAGATTATTGTAAAACATTTTACCGAATGCTTCAAGAATTCCTCCTCCTAAATCCTTGTAATATTGTTCGTTAAAAATTTCTACGAAATTACTTACTCCCATACAAAGTCCCAGTTGCTTTTTAGTGTATTGGCATAGATAATCAACAAGCTTATAATACTCTTTGAAATTTGAAATCATTACCATATGTCCCAGCGAGCAAAGAAGTTTTGCTCTGTCCATAAAGTCTTTTTCGTCAATTTCACCTTGTGCACGCAAATTAGATAGTGTAATTTCAAAAATTACAACTGTCTTGTGTTCTTTCACTTCAGGTTCGTGAATAAAGGCATCTAATGCTTTTTCAAACATGTCGATATTCACCATCGTTACAGGTCGAAAACTTCCTCTTAATGTCAGGATATTTTTTTTATAAAGTTCTCTTGCGGGGAGAATATTATTTCCCTCAGGGTTAAACATCACAGCATCTGTCATTCCGTTTTTAACAAGTTGTAAACTCATTAATCTATTATCAACACTTTCGAATAGGGGACCTTTAAAATTTATAGTATCAATTTCTATAGAATCTTGATCTATGTTATCATATAAATAACGTAACAGCTTTTTAGGCTCTTTATTTTTATAAAACGCACCATAAACAAGATTTACCCCAATCAAGCCTAGAACCTCTTGTTGAAGTCGTGCTTCAGTTTGGTGAAATCTAACATGTAGAGTAATTTCACTGTAAGATTCATTAGGACTTGCTTGAAATCGTATTCCCATCCAACCGTGACCTTTAAATTTTTTTGCAAAATCAATAGTTGTTACAGTATTAGCATAGGTAAAGAACATTTTATTAGGACTTTCTTCACGAGATATTCGTTCTTCTAAAAGTTTCATTTCGTGATCCAACATTTTATTAAGTCGAGCTTCAGTGACATATCGCTTGTCTTCTTCCTCGCCATAAATATTGTCACTAAAATTTTTATCATATGCACTTATCGTTTTTGCTATAGTCCCAGAAGCTCCACCTGAGCGGAAAAAGTGCCTTGCAACTTCTTGACCTGCACCTATTTCAGCAAATGTGCCGTATATAAATTTATTAAGATTGATTCGTAGTGCCTTAGCTTCTACAGAAGGTCGGTTCTCCAATTCGATTTCGCCTGGTAATTGTAAGGAAGACATGTAAGATGTTATTTTTTCAAATCTACAAAGATTGTGGAATTAAAAGACAAAGATTACCTTTGAATAAGATGATAAAAGTAACTTTTTTAGGCACAGGAACATCGCAGGGGATTCCAGTAATTGGAAGTGATCATCCAGTATGTCTAAGTAAGGATAAGAAAGACAAGCGGTTACGGGTCTCAATACTGATACAGTGGGAGAATATTAATCTTGTAGTTGATTGTGGCCCTGATTTTCGTCAACAAATGCTTAGAGAAAAAATTAAGCATATAGATGGTATATTTTTTACACACGAACACGCAGATCATAGTGCAGGGATGGATGATATTCGTCCTTTTTTCTTTCGTCAAGGTGACATTCCTGTTTTTGGTAGTGAAAGGGTCATTAAAAATTTCACACAACGCTTTGATTATATATTTTCGGCTGAAAACAAATATCCAGGAGCTCCATCAGTAGATGTGAATATTGTAAAACCTGATCAAAATTTTCAATTTAAAGGGAAAAATATTACCCCTGTTGAGGTAATGCATAATGATTTACCAGTTATAGGATACCGCATTGATAATTTTTGTTATTTAACTGATGTTAAAACAATAATTGATCTCGAAAAAGAGAAATTGAAAGAAATAGATGTTCTTGTTTTAAGCTGTCTTAGAATTGAACCTCATCCTAATCACCTAAATTTAGATGAAGCCCTTAAACTTATTGAAAGTTTAATGCCTAAGAGTTGTTATTTAACTCATATTAGTCATCTGATGGGTTTTCATGAAGAAGTAAGTTCTCATTTACCCTCGAATGTTTTTTTAGCATATGATTCATTATCAGTTAGCTCAAATTAAATTTTAATGAAATTTAAAATACTTCTTTATTTATTTTTTTTTGTCTGCATAGCGCTTTTTTATCAAATTTTCAATACCAATAAGATCCTAAACCATCAAGATGCTTTAATTCAAAATGAATATCAGAATAATAAAAAGTTAAAAGAGTCACTTAAGAACATTGAATCATATTGTGAAACAAGTAGCTATTTCTCATTGAAAGGTAATCCTAATTTAAAAGAATCTGAAAGTTTAATTAAGGAGGAGGAATTTTTAAGAAATCAATTACTAGAAATGAACTCTAAAGGGGGTCTAAGTGACATTATTAATATTCCTGATGAAATTTTCTTAATTAATCAGATTAGAGTCGTTAACCAATATTGGGTTCTTTTAGGCTTTCAATCAAATTTAAGTTGGGGGCAGGCAATTTTAGAGTTCAAAAAAAACAAAAAAAAGGGCTATGATTTTAAAAACTTAAGTTCTTTTGTAGCTCCCTTATAATTTTGTTCTTTCTAACCAAATTAACATTTTCGTGAAGTTTTCTTGGGAGACATTATGTCCATCACTAAATTCATGGTACTCGATTGCACTATGTTTTTGACTAATTGGAAAAACCGAATCACGAGCCATTTTAATAGGAATAATTTCATCACTTATTCCATGTGTAGCATATCCTATAAATTTAGGAGGATCAGAGGTATCTATACTTTCATGAATATAGCCGCTTAAAGCTATAACACGACGCACAATTTCAGATTTACTATACGCTAACGCCCAACTCAATATTGCTCCTTGACTAAAACCTAAAACACTAACATCCATCTTATTGATATTATACTTTTCAATTAATTGTTTGATGTTATTGGTTATTAATTCTAATGACCACTGAGCTTCATTTAAATCTGATTTTAATGTACCGTTTTGCTCAGGATAGAGATGGTACCAAGCATAGCTTCCTTGTGCTAATGATAAAGGTGCTTCTAAAGCAATAATCGTGAGATTTTTAGGTAGATAGGGGGCGAAGGAGAATAAATCATCGCAATTACTGCCATAACCATGAATTAAAAAGATGGCAGGATTCTGTTTTAGTTTATTATCTCCTTTACGAATTCTGTACTTAAGCATTTAAATATATTTACTTGGTATTGAGCTGCATTTTATCTTTTCTAATACACCCATAAACAGCTCCTTTGGTAGGATTTCCAACAAACATACAATTTTTAGAACTTGAATAAATCTCATCATAATCTAGGGTGCTACTACCAAATGGTGTAAATAATGTAAGGTCTGCAGAAGAGCCTAATTCAAAGTTTCTTTCTTCAATTCCAAACCTATTTTTACCACGTGTTAAAAACGAAATGACCTTTTCTAATGGAAATTGATTTTGAAGAACTTTAAAAACTGCTTCAAGACCAATACTTCCTGGCATTGAATTAACAAAATCTAAATCTTTCAATTCAGGATTGACTGGTTGATGAAGGCTAGTAACCATATCTATAGTGCCATCTAAGAGACCTTCTCTTAAAGCTTTTTGATCTTCGATGCTTCTTAGAGGTGGGAGAATTTTATAATTAGGATTAAAGTCCAATAGTTCATTATCAGTATATAGCAAATGAGCAATGCCTACACTACAGCTTACATTTAATCCTTTTTCTTTAGCTCTTTTAATTAATCTTACAGAATGTGCAGAAGAAAGATATGGTATGTGTAGTTTGCCTTTTGTATATTCTAAAAGCTGAAGGTCACGTGACAGTGGCGCTGTCTCCGAAATATATGGTATCCCCTTAAGCCCAAGATTTGTGCTTACTATGCCTTCATTAATAACCCCATTATTATTTAAGCTATTATCTATAGGATAAGCCTGAATAATTCCATCAAAACCCTGAATATAATCTAGCGCAACCCTCAAAAGATTTGGATTACTTATTGGCAAATTAAAATCTCCAAATGCACAAGAGCCTGCCTTATGCATATCGTAAAGGGGAGCCATTTGTTTTCCTTCCGAATTTTTTGAAAGTGCGGAGCCTACGTGAAGTTTTGTAGTAAATGCCCCTGTATTTCGAATTAAAAAACTTACATCGGAATGTGAAGATAATACAGGTTCTGTATTTGGATTTAATAAAACATGAGTAAATCCACTTTTAGAAGCAGTTAAAAGTCCATTTTCTAATGTTTCACGTTCTTCAAAACCTGGTTCTCCAAATGAAACATTTGGATCAAACCAACCCGTTGAGACGTGAAGATCTTTTAATTCAATTACTTTATCGACCTCTATCTCAATTTTAGAATCGATTCTAGCTAAAATCCCGTTTTCAAGAAGTAAATCTAATTTTTGGTTATGAAAAGAACTCTTTTCATTAATTATGGTGGCATTCTTTAAGAGTATTTTCATGTAAATAAATCCAAACAAAAATAAGAAACAATTTTTTAATTGCTAATACATAAAATTTTAATCTATTCTTGAGAGCAATTTAAAACGAATTTTATCCTCCGCGTTTTTTTGTGATAAGAGATTTAATGAACTATCGTTTAGCTGAAGTATTCGAGGATATCCACCTGTAACTTGTGCATCGCGCATAAGAATAATTAGGCTCCCATCTGAAGTGCATTGGACAATTCCTGGTATCACAGGAGCTGTCCATATTTGTGGCAATTCATTTTTAAATTTTTCCTTTAACCGAATCGCCATTCTATTACTAAATTTTGAAACAGTAAATAGAGTGTTAAATAAATTTTCTTTTTGAATTTTAGAGAGCTTATCAAATTCTGGTCCTGTGTATACTTCAAGTTCTATTTGAGAATAATCTTGACTTGGGGAAATCATTTTGGCGCCTTTAGATTGATTAAAAATTGGATTATCGATGGGTAATAAAGTTTTCTTAAATATTCTATCATTAACAGTTACTCCCTTAAATTGACTTCTACTTTCCAAAATTTTTTCAGTTTTGATTCCACCACATACAGCTAAATAAGTTCTGCATCCATTTTGTATAACCCCCATCTCTAAAATACTCCCTTCATTAATTTTGATGGGAGCATAATAGTCTACACCAACACCATTGAGTTTAGCTTTCATTTTTGCTCCGGTCAAAGCAATAAACGTATTTTGATGAAAACGAATCTTAGGTCCTTTAATAGTGAACTCTAGGACAGCTGATGTTAGAGAATTATTTAATATTTGATTTGCTATTCTATATGCCTGTTGATCTAGAGCTCCAGAGACTGGAACTCCATAGGATTGATAATTAAATCTACCCATATCTTGAATGCTGGTATAAATTCCGTAATGAATAATTTCAATCATTGGGTGGGTAACATTTTAAAATTATCTTTTTGAATTTTTCTTTCTAATTCATAATATTTTCTTTTATCTATAGGCTCAAAACTCAACCAGTCTCCAGGTGAAGCAAAACATGGTTTTTTTTGTTTAGCATCAAATAGTGAAATAGGTGTTTTTCCAATTAAATGCCATCCACCAGGACTTTCATTTGGATAGACTCCTGTTTGTTTTCCTCCGATACCTATCGCACCTTTAGGAACTTCTAATTGCGGGTTTTTTTTTCGAGGAAAATGTAAGCGCTTGTCTAATCCATTGAGATATAGAAATCCTGGTAAAAACCCTATAAAATATACTCTATATTTTGTTTCAGAGTGGATTTGGATTAGTTCTTCAACTTCAATTTTTAATGATTTGGCAAGTGGTATTAGATCAGAAGCAAAAATGTTGTCGTAACAAACTGGAATCTTCCAGATTTTTCCTTTATCAATTATTTTTGGCTGAATTTTAATTTGCAGTTCATTTAAGTATTCATTCCACAAACTCATATCTTGAATTTCCTCTTTCATGTGGATTAAAAGGGATTGATAGCCCATAACAGTTCTTGACACCTTATAGTCTTTATCGATGGCTGACTTAAATGATAGTATTATTTCTAGCAGTTTATCGGAAGGTTTTTGCTCCCATTCAACTAAAAATGCCTTCTTGTGTAAGGGTACAGTTCTAAATATCCTTCTACTCATAATTTTTTTGATTACTACATAACTCTAGCAACTTTTCAAGATTACTAATCAATTTTGGATGATCACCATGAAAACAAAATGTGTCAGCTTTAATGGGAATCGACTTTCTGTTTATAGTTAGTAATTTATTATGGTTGTTTATGGATTTTAGTTGAGCATACATTTTCCTTACATCACTCACAATAGCTCCTGGTTTTCCTCTAGATTCAAGTTGACCATTATCATTATAACCTCTGTCTAAAAATGCTTCTGTCCAAACTTTAAACCCTTTCTTTTTTGCCTTTATTTTCAATTCACTTTCATGAAGTGTAAATATTACAACTCCAGGACAACACTTAATTACTACATCTAAAAAAATTTGTGCAATTTGATTATTTTTCACACAATCATTATATAAAGCTCCGTGGGGTTTGACATGATGAAGATCTTCTGGGCTTTGCAAATTTTTCAAAAAAAGTCTCAACTGTTTTTCAATACTAAGTGCTAAAGTTTTTTTGTCAATTTCGAGCGATCTTCTACCAAAATTTTTTTTATCTGGGTAGGAGGGGTGAGCTCCAATTTTTACACCATATTTTTTTGCCAATGAGACACATTTTTTTATTTCATTTGTGCTCCCTGCATGACCACCACAAGCTATATTGCAAGATTGAATTAAAGGCATAAGATCATTTTCAATCTCAAATCCTTCTCCTATATCAATATTTATATCAAATTTTTTCATTGAAATGACAAAAATATGGTTCTTAAGCTCAGAAAAGTTGCCAAAAGAACAATCGCGAATCCAATCGAATTTTGCAGATTATTATTTTTGAATTTTCCAAGTATTTTTGATTTATTCACTAACCATAGTAATAAAGCGGAAATAATTGGAAGTAAAAATCCATTTGTAATTTGAGCGAATTCAATAATAAATATTAATTCTATACCAGTGGCAGATATAAAAACTCCGAATAGGATTATGCAAATCCATATCAGTTTAAAGTGTTTAGACTTTAAATCAGCCGACAAACCAAAACAACCACAAACAACATATGCTGCTGCTAAAGGGGCAGTAATTGTACTAGTTATTCCTGCTGCAAAAAGTCCAATGGCTAAGAATTGTTTTGAAAAATTCCCAAATACTGATTCTAGCCCTAAAGCTAGATCACTTAATGTATTCACATCTGTTGATTTTATACTTGATGCTGTTACTATAATACTTAAGGAAATCATTCCACCTATTCCTAGAGATATTATCAAATCTTTAAGAGCATGTTTTAGATCTGAAGGATAAGTCCATTTCTCTTTGACTAATTCAGCGTGTAAGAAAAGATTATAAGGAACAATAGTAGTTCCTACTAGGCCAATGATTGTAAGTAAGCTATCTCCTGTAGCTTTAAAACTAAAAAGACCCATTATAATATCAAATAGAGATGGCATAGTTGCCAGTGCAGTAAAAAAAAAGGCGATACTCATTATGATTACTAATCCAATTAGAAACCTCTCTATAATTTTATATTTTCCAATCCATAAAAGGGAAATAGCTAAAGAACCTATTATTACTGAATGTATATTTAATGAAAAGTAATTTAAATCTATTTTAAATACCCCAAATAATGTCTCTAATCCTAGTACTGCTCCACTAATATTTCCTGCTTCGTAAGCGGTATTACCAATTAGAATCGATACAAAAATTAAAGTTATTATCAAATATTTGATAAGAGGACTACGGATTTCATCTTTTATCGCTTGAGTAATACTTTTTCTTCCAATTATTCCAATTTTAACGGCCATTGATTGTAAGATCATAGCTGCTATAACAGCAAAAAGTAATGCCCATAAAAGATCCAAACCAAAATTAAAACCCGCCAATGTGCATACTGTTACAGTCCCTGGACCAATAAATGCAGCTGCTATTAATGGACCTGGCCCAAGATTTTTAAAAAGTTTATTTAACATCTTAATGATTCTTTGATAAAGGTAGCTCACTTAGGTGATTTGCACAATCTTATTTGATATCAGCAAAATTGGATTTTTCATTAACTCCCAACCCAAAAAGCGCGTAGTCATATTTCACAGGATCATTTGGATTAAATTCTCGCAATTTAGAGTCTAATTCAAGTAAGGCTTTATGATCATTTTGCTTTCTATTTAAGATTCCTAAGTTCCTTGCTACATTTCCACTATGAACATCAAGTGGACATGACAGTTGTGAAGAAGAAAGTCTTTTCCATATACCAAAATCAACATTTTTTTTTGGTGAACGTACCATCCACCTTAAGAACATATTTAATCTCTTTGCAGCAGAACCTTTTAGGGGATCAGAAATATGTTTTTCAGTTCTTTTCATATGAGGTAATTCAAAAAATAAATTCTTAAAATTATTAATGTTCTTATCCATTCTTTTCGAGTGTATGTCTTGAGAAAAAGCAAATTCAAGTCCTTTGTGATTAATATAAATATGCTTTAGAGCTTTAATGAAATAAATGAGGTCTGAACCATTAAATGTTCTATGGACAAATGAAGAAACTTTATTTAAATCTTTAGCTGAATGAGATATAATAAAGCTATATGGATCATTACCCATAAGTTGCATCATACGTTTTCCACTTTTTAAAATACTTACACGATTTCCCCATGATATTGTGGAAATCAAAAATCCCGATATTTCAATATCTTCCTTTTTGTTAAATTGATGAGGTATACTAATTGGATCTTTTTCTAAGAATTGAATGTTTTCATAAATCTCTGCCTTTTCATCTAAAAAAGACTTTAAATCATCAAAATGTATCAATTTATATATCCATCTTTAAGGCTAATAGTTCGATCTGCTCGTTTAGCCAAATCCTTATTGTGAGTTACTATAACAAAACTAAATCCATATTCTTTTCTTAATTCAAAAAAAAGATTATGTAGACGTTCAGCATTCTCAGAATCTAAATTTCCGCTAGGTTCATCTGCAAAGATAATTTTTGGATTGTTTATAAGTGCTCTTGCGACTGCTACACGTTGTTGTTCGCCACCAGAAAGTGCGGATGGTTTGTGTGAGGCACGATTACCAATTCCAAGGCGATTAAGTAATTCGATCGCACTATCTTTTGCGACTTGAATTGATTTTCCCCCAATCCACATGGGTAAGCAAACATTTTCTAGAGCAGTAAATTCAGGAAGAAGCTCGTGGAATTGGAATATAAATCCCATGTTTTCATTTCTAAAAACAGCCAATTCTTTATCTGAAAATTTAGAAATATCATTGTTTTTAAATCTTATGGTACTATCGGTTGTTTTATCAGGTCGGTCAAGTGTTCCTAATATATGGAGTAACGTTGTTTTTCCTGCACCTGACGGACCCACTATAGCAATGATTTCATTGTCATTTACATCAATATTTATATTTTTAAGAACCTTTAAATCACCATAAGTTTTGAAAATTTTTCTAGCACTGAGGATTTTTTTCATAACAAGTCTAAATTAGGTTTTTTTTGTGTTGTATTAGTTTTGTTTATGAATAAATAATATAAATAAATTGAGAAAAATTTTAATGTCATTTATCTTTTTATTTATTTGCTATTTAAAACTAGGATATTAAAACTATATACTTAGCTGGAGGATGTTTTTGGTGTACTGAAGCACTTTTTCAGCGACTAAAGGGGGTAAAAGAAGTACTACCAGGCTATATTGATGGTAATATAAAAAACCCATCTTACAGAGAGGTTTGTTCAGGAAGAACAGGTCATGCGGAAGCCATTTCTATAGTTTATAGCCCTTCTACAATTACTCTCTTAGATTTGTTACTTATTTTTTTTAATACGCATGATCCTACAACTTTGAATCGCCAAGGAAATGATATTGGAACTCAATATAGATCTGGTATATACTTCACAGAAATTAAACAAAAGGAAATCGCTTTAAAAGTTATTGAGCAGTTAGAAAAAGAAAAAATATTTAAAAACACCATTATAACAGAAGTTAAAAAAGCAACTACATTTTACAAAGCAGAAGAGGAACATTTAAATTATTTTAATCAAAATCCTAATCAACCATATTGTAACTTATTAATAAAACCAAAAATCACAAAGTTGAAAAAATACTTTTCAAATAACATTATTGAATCATAAGAATTATAACATTGAAACTATTGCATTCACTGAGCAGATTAAAATGAATTACGAGGAAATATTAAATCTAGTAGATGAAGATAAAACTAGAGAGGGTTTATTAAAAACACCAGAGCGAGCCTCAAAAGTAATGAAATTTCTCACCGAAGGCTATAAAAAAGATCCAAAAACAAATTCTTCAGAGTGCAATGTTTGTGGAGGATTACAATGAAATGGTAATTGTGAAGGATATAGAATTATATTCCTTATGTGAACATCATTTACTTCCTTTTTTCGGAAAAGCAAACATTGCCTATATACCTGAAGGAATATTGTTGGTTTAAGTAAACTTCCAAGGATTGTTGATGTTTTTTCACGAAGGCTTCAAGTTCAAGAACGACTAACTGAACAAATTTTAGATTGTATCAATAATACTTTAAATCCAAAGGGAGTCGCTATTGTTATTGAGACGTCTCATATGTATATGATGATGCGAGGTGTTCAAAAACAGAATTCAACTACAACTACTTCCGGATTTAGAGGTGGATTTAAAGATACAGAAACTCGAAACGAGTTTCTCAATTTAATTAAGTCAAATTTAACTTAAGGTTCTTTGAAAAACCTTTTGAAGCCAATCTTTTTTAAGATTTTTTTTTCAAAATTCCAAAAAAATCTGAACTGAAAAAAAAGTGTGCCAACTATTATTAATAGCACCTGATATAATGGAAAAACAATAAGAACCCTTATTGTCCAATATAAGAAATCTCCAATTGGAATAGATTCAAAATTTTCTGGATGTAAATTAATAAAATCTAGTATTGGTTTACCAACTTGTACACTCAATGAACCAGTAATTCCAAAAACAATGAAGATAATTATTAATTGGAAGTTTGACGATACTCCCCATTTTTCTTTTAATCGTTTATAATACAAACCAAATTATTTTAAAAGTCTAGAAATCTGAGAAGCAAGTTCTTCTCCTATTCTATCTTGCGCCTCTAATGTTGCAGCACCTATGTGCGGGGTTAAAGAAATTTTGTCATGCATTAAGAGTTTTATCTCAGGATTGGGTTCATTTTCAAATGTGTCTAATGCTGCAAATGATAAATGACCTGAGTCTAATGCATCAATCAAAGCTACTTCGTCAATTACACCACCACGCGCTGCATTAATTATTCCAACACCTTTTTTCATTTTTGATAAAACCTCAGCATTAATAACGTA
>JBJKWV010000017.1:0-27028 GCA_045561915.1 Flavobacteriaceae bacterium | reverse complement strand
CCAAATGCAATTATACAACCTCGATATAACGGTAAAGTTGTAAATCAGGAAATTATTGGAAACATATTGGCATTTTTCATTCTTTATATGATTTCTTTTATTGTTGGGAGTTTAGTGTTTGGGTTTTTAGGATTAGATTTTGAGAATGCTATTGGCGTAGCCGCTGCTACTCTGGGAAATGTTGGCCCTGCAATTGGTGATTTCGGCCCAACAGGAAACTATAGTGACCTGCCAGCTTCTGGAAAATTTTTCGGATCATTTTTGATGTTACTGGGACGACTCGAATTGTTTACAGTTTTAATTTTATTTACACCATTCTTTTGGAAAAAGAACTAGGGATTTTAATATCATTTCAAACAAATTTTAAAACTTTTCTATTGTTTACTTTATATTGATTTTTAGCGATCTTAAGGTTTATGTGCTTTTAATTTTGTTTTACGAATTTTATTAAGTTTTAATAAAACCTCTCTGTCTTATTATCTCATAAAAAATAACGCCACATGCTACAGACACATTTAATGAATTTATTGATTGTTGCATAGGGATTTTTGCCTGATCATCCAAAATTTTAAGAAGACCATTTGAAATACCAATATCTTCTGACCCAAATACAACAGCTATTGGACCTTCAAAGTCTTTCCTAAATAAAGTTTCTTTTGCTTTTTCTGTTATTCCAAGACATGGAATTTTATAAGTTTTTAATAAGTATACCACATCTTTAAGATGATTTACTTTTACGATTGGAACTTTAAAAGCTGCTCCTGCAGAAGTTTTTACTACATCAGCATTTAAAGGAGCACTACCGGTATTTGAAATAAAAATTGCATCAACTCCAAATGCAGCAGCAGAGCGTAAAATAGCACCAAAATTCCTTGTATCTGTTATACCATCCAAGAGAACAAATACAGGATTTTTTTTGCTCTTCATTACTGACTCCACTAAAGGTTCTATTTCTTTTGTCTCTATCGCTGCAATTCTTGCAACTGCCCCTTGATGATTTTTCGATGAAAAGCGTTCTAAACGCTCTTTGGGTACATAGCTAAATGCAATTTTTTTTGAGCGTAGAATGTAAAGTAATTTATCAAAAAGTTTACTTTTACTACCCTTTAAAAGCCATACTTTATCAACGGGTTTTTCTGAATCAATAGCTTCCATTATTGCTCTAATTCCATATATTGTTATAGTTTCCATTATTCAAAAGTACTTTAATTCCTATTTATAGAGATATTTTTTAATTATCAAGTGGTAAATTCTTTTTTATAATTTCGTCTATGTTATATGGTATACTTTTTTAAATCTTTTAATCCTTTTTTTCTTAATGGGATTGCAACTATTTGTTTACTAATAAACTTAAGCTGTTCCTTGGATGTTGATTCTGATCAACAACTAATAAAATATTTCGATATTGAAATAAAAGTTGAGGGTCAGGGTGAAGTTTCACCTGGAGGGGGAGTATATCTAAATAATTCAAAAATTATTTTTAAAGCAACACCAAATAGTGGTTACTATTTTGATCGTTGGATTGGGTTTGATGAAGATGTAGACAGTGAGCAATATGAATTCTTGTTGACTCAAAATTTGACATTAATAGCTGTTTTTCTTCCTATTCCTGATCTAAGTAAAGAGATTTTAATTTATGATCCTAAACTTATTGATCAGAACCCAATCTTTATGATTGAAAATGGGGGAAAATCAGCCTATTTGACCTCTAAAACTGGAAAACGACAGAGGACCTGGAATTTTGATTTAAACCTTGGGAATGATTTAGAGTTAATGCCTGATGGAAGTGTTATTGGTATTTTTAAACCCAATACTGTTTTTTTTTCTTTTGGTGGTTATGGAGGTGTTCTTAAAAAATATGATCCTCAAGGGTCATTAGTATGGCAATATGAAGTTAATAGTGAAACCGAATTAATGCATCATGACTTTGAGGTACTTCCAAATGGTAACATATTAGTTCTAGTTTGGGAGAAATTTTCTGAGGACAAAGCCAAAGATCTTGGGTTTGATGGTAATGGTCCAATTTATCTAGAAAAATTAATTGAGCTTAATCCTGTTTCTCAGAATATAGTTTGGGAGTGGAGAAGTGCCGATCATTTAATTCAAGACTACGATTCTTCAATTTCAAATTTTGGAGTTGTAGCAGAGCATCCCGAAAAGATAAATTTAAATTATTCTTTGAAACAAAATGGTGATTTAATGCATGCTAACGGTTTGACTTATGACCAAAAAAGAGATGTTGTTTATGTAAGCGTAAATTTTTATAGTGAGGTATGGGCTATTCCGCACCAATTTGATACTCAAAAATCTAAAACAGAATCAGGAGATCTCGTTTTTCGATTTGGAAATCCTGAAGCATACGATTCGCAGGGAGAACGAATATTTTACAATAATCATCATCCTTCACTAGTAGACTTAGATCCAAATTCTAAAGGAAATTTTTTGATATATATGAACGGTTTTAAGGAAGAAAAATCTAGAGTTTATGAATTTACCTTACCACCAACTTTTGAATCGGACCCTCAAAATTGGAAATCTCCCGAAATTACCTGGTCCTTTTCAGATTTAGAATTGTTTTCTGGAAAACTATCAGGTGCATATCGATTACCAAATGGAAATACATTAATATGTGAAGGAGATTTTGGATATTGGGAGGTTAATAGTTTAGGGGAAATTATATGGAAGTTTAAGGGGGAAACAGCTTATTGGCGAGGTTATATATATCCTAATTTCAGCCCATAAAAAAAAGGAAGTACACAATGACTTCCTTTTTTATTTATTTTGTAAAATTTACTCTATTGACATACGCTCAGGATCTTTTCTCCTCCTGGTCCGTTTGCTTCGTTGAAACAGTTCTGTGCTCTAGAACCATCCAATTTGGTATAAGAAATAGTATAAGATGTTTCTTCAGGGTATCGACCAACAATCCATTCCCATTTCATAGAAGATGAATTTGCCGGTATAGTTATTGTGGATGAACCCGCGTTGTCGTCTCCAGAATATGCTTCCAAAGTTTTATTAATTTCTATTCCACTGGTGTAAGGACTAGGGATAGCAAAATAATAAACCTGGCCATCAACTGTAAGTTTAACTCTACTGTCCTGCCATCCATCTCCATAAGAGTCTTGCATGTTGATAGTGTAGACTCCTGGAACAGAAGAACCGTCAGTCACAAAACAATTGACAATTTTATTATAAGCATAAGGTGATTGAAAGTAAGAACCAGTCATTGAACCTGTTACGGTATCATCTGAAAAAGTTTTACCGTTTGTAAGATTTAATTGTAGCCTTATCTTCACTGTACTTCCACCAATAAATCCTATAAGACTGTCTACATCAATAAGTTTTACAGTGAAAGTTGCTCTTGGTAATCCAGTAGGACCCGTCGAGAAATCTCCTGGTTGTAAAGTTTTGTATAGGACCTCAGATCCACCATCAACCGAAAGAAAAATTTCAACATTTTGCATCAATCCACCATTCTCTTCATCATGTTCCTCAATTGTAGCTGTGAAAACAGATGTGCTCTGGTCATAATAATTATACGAACCCGAAGTAGATATTGTTCTCAATACAGCTCCAGTTTCATAATTATCTAGTACAAAATTAACAGTATTGTCAGGGTCTTCACAAGATTGAAATATGATAATTAAGCATAAGAAACTAATTAAATTTTTCATTTTCATTATTTTAAATTATTTGGTCCATTTGAATTCCAGAATACACGTTCTGATTTTGCAGCTTTTTGGCTAGCATTGCTATTATTATTGACATAGTTTGCGGGATAGAATTGAGAAAGTGGAAATTGTCCTGGATCTGGTTCAATATTTGGTTGAAGATCTCTAGGATATCCATTTCTTCTGTAAGAATTATATGCATCGATACCATTACCTGTTAGCGAAATGAAGAATTCTGTTGACCACATGTCAAGTTTATTTTCTAATGAACCTGCAGCATTCCAGTCAGACGTAAATGCAGCAATGTAGGCACTTACATCAGCACTGGATATCTCTGGTCCACCTAAATCATCTACTTTGTTCAATGCTTGCTCTACTGCTATTAGTGTTTCGGAAGTTGGATCACCTCCAGTTGAAACATCAACTTCAGCATTCATAAAATGCATCCAAGAGGAAAGCATTATGGGAGTTATTCCTGCTCCACCAACCCCTGAACCATCAATAAGTCCTAAAAAACTTTCATCGTCATAAGCACCGCCTACGGGATATACTCCACGTAATGTTCTTAAAAATCCATCTGGTGGTATTCCGTTATCATTACCGTGATCTCTTCCCCAATATCCACTTGCTGGATTATTAGCAGAGTTAGTTGGAGCACAGAAAGGAGTGTTATCATTTCGGTATTGAGGAGGCACATAATATCCTGGCAATCCGCATTCCAAGACTTCTTCATTGGCATCTGAATCAAAACCTGGGGTGTTAGGTACCTGTCTGTAGAAATAATAATTTATTCTGGGGTCTGTATTACCTGCATGACCATTCAACATTTTAAACATAATCCAATTAGACATATATTCTCCTCCACCAGTAGATGTATAATTAGAACGATATAGTGGATGTCTAGTATCAGGTGTAGCTGGACTAGTTCCCCACGAAAACTGAAAATCGTCTTCAGGATTACTAATATAATTTGTAACCGCATTGTATGCAGAAAAGTCGCCTAAATTTAGGAGGGCTTTTTTCTTAATACTGTTTGCTGCTTTAATCCACTTTAAGCGACTTCCATTGTAGAAAAAATCATCTGAAGGTACAGGTCCAGATGTATTGAAGTCTGCTACTGCAGAATCTAAAAGTAATATGGCTGAATTGTAAACAGCTTGACCACTGTCAGCAACAGGATTTAAAATACCTTCAGACCCTTGTAATGCCTCTGTATATGGAACATCACCAAAGTAATCAACCAAAGTCAACATAATGTATGCTTGAAAAACTTTCCCCATCCCTCTGTGATAGGAAAGACCTGCTTCTTCGGCGAGTATATTCATTAGTCGAATATCCTCTAACATTCCACGATATGCAGAAGACCATAATCCGTCCCAACTATCAGGGGAATAAACATTATTATATGTTCTTCCATTCATATAATTTATTCTTGTGAGTTCTCCACCTCGATCTCCCATGCTATTTACCCAAAAAGCAAAGTCTACTTGGATAGAGTTTAAAAAGAATGTTGCGTCAGCTTGTTCGGGACTCAGTGCATTTGGGTTAGATGTAAGATCTAATTCTGTAGTTTCACAAGAAGTTAACACTAGTGCAACACCTAAGCAAAGTCCTAAAATGTAATTAGTATATTTCATGTTTCTGTTTTTTAAAAATTTAGAATGTAAGTTTTACACTTGCACCGTACCTCTTGGCACTTGGACCATTAAGAAAGTCAAACCCTCTACCATTTCCAACACCAACACCAGCGATATTAGGATCAAAATTTGTACCATCAGGCATATTTATTGCATCATAGAATAGGTTAAATCCTGAGGCAGTAATTGAAATATTTCCAAATGGTGTATTATCAAGTATTCTTTTAGGTAGGTTGTAAGAAAGAGAAACCTCACCAAGCCTCCAATGTGTGGCATCATAAATTCTCATCTCATCGGGACCGTACAAAACATTACTGAAATAAAATGTTGAATTATTTATTTGTTTTGTATTTGGTTGACCATTGTTTATACCAGGTAGGATAAAGCTCAACTCACGATCTAACGTGTCTGTTGTTAATCCTCGACCCAGGAGTGTAGCTACCGTAGTACTGTATATGTCTCCTCCAGCTTGAAAATTAAACAAGAAATTTAAACTCAAATTTTTAAAAGACACACTATTACTAATGTTAGCAATCCAGTCTGGATTTGCATCACCTATAATAGTAGGATCAAAAGTTTCATCATAACTTCCTTGATTATTTACTATAAGGCCCCCATCACCACCAACCCAACGAGAGTCTTCGATAGATGCACCGGAACGAGTAATTGAAGATCCTATAATAGAACCAAGGGATTCTCCTGGGATTGCAGCATTACCTAATGTTCCAAATCCAGCATATACTATTCGATCAGTGTCCTCACCTAAATCTATAACTATTGCGTCGTTGGTAGACCAATTCAGTGATGTTGAAAAGTTGACTCCATCATCACTTCTAATCCAGTCCATTGATAAATCTAATTCTACACCTTTATTTTCTATTAAACCTATATTTGTTTCAGTTGAGGTGTATCCTGTGGAAGGGTCTAAAGGCCTACTAATAATAAGATCATTGGTTTTCTTGTTGTAGATTGAAAGATCCATACTTAACCTGTTACTGAAGAAACGACCTTCAACACCAAATTCTATTTCATCAATTCGCTCAGGCTTTAAATTTGGATTACCCAAAATAGAACCTGAAGTATTTGAAATTATAAAACCACCATTTCTTATAAAAGATTGTGTATCTAAGTTTAGTGTCGCTGAAATTGGATATCCAAAGGGGAAGTTTGCAGAAGTCCCATAACCTGCCCTAACTTTCAAAAAACTTAACTTATCACTCTTAATCTCAGGAAATGCCGAAGTAGGTATGAACGAAGCAGATGCTGAGGGATAAATAATCGAACGGTTCTCTTCAGACAAGTTGGAAACCCAATCTTTTCTGGCAGCAAGAGTTAAATAAACATATCGATTATAATCGATTTCAGCTTGACCAAACGCCCCAACAATATTTCTTTTTTCGAGATATTGTATTTCATCTTGTTGTTCAAAATTGAAATGACGTAAAACACCAAAAACCTGTTGTCCAGTACTTCTTGTTCCGTTACGATCATAAGTGTCACTTCTTGAGTCGACCCCTATGTTAAAAGTTACTCCAAAATCATCGATATCATAATCACCAGATAAATTGAAATTGTGATTGTAAATTGATTTTGTATTATTCCAAGTTTCATAAATACCATTTCTATTAACAATAGAACCTGTTTTACCGCCTTTATTAGTATAGTTTATGTTATTTTCAGAGTATACATCAATCCCATATCGATATGATAGATTTAAGTTGTCATTAATTCCATAAGCAATATTTGCTCCTCCAAAAACACGATTGGTATTTTGAATATTAGCAGCGTTATTAACTGTCCAAAGTGGATGTTGTATTGAGTTATTTTGTCTATAGTATATTGATTCTCCTGTGACTGGATTTTGAAATGGTAATCCCATGAGGTCTACACTTCTAGGGGTGTAGAATACGTTTGCAAAGACAGATGCCCCTTCGCCACCTACATTACTTCCATAACCAGCAGCTACTGGAGGAGTTTTGAATTTAGTTTGAGTGAAGTTTAAAGTTCCTCCCACAGTAAAATTATTTGATAATTTTGCATTACCTCCAAAACTTAGGGTATTACGATTCACAGTGTTTCCTGGCGTAAATCCAACATCCTCTAAATTCCCATAATTTATGTTGTAGTTAAGTGATCCATCTGATGTGGCTCCTCTAATATTAATATTATTGCTAAATACATGACCTGCATTAAAAAACTGACCAACACTATCATAAGGTTTCCACTCATAAAGCTCATTTGGATCAATACCAATAGCACCTAAGATTTGTGGAATTCCAGTAGCTGAACTAGCAGTAGTATAAGGGTGCCTTAAAAAACCAGGCGTTCCAGAAATTGTTCCATTAATAGATGATTGTCCTCCCCAACCTGCTGGTCCACCCTCTTGGAAACTTGGTCCCCAGTTTGAGAAAAACCATCCAAAGGCCTGATCAAAACCGTTACCGTACTCCATTTGATAGTCAGGCATTGATGCAAACTCAACGTTAAAATATGATGAGTTAATTGTAATTTCATTTTTGCTAGGTTCACCGCTTGCGGAGCTTCCAGACTTTGTTGTAATTAATATGACACCATTTCTTCCTTGTGTTCCATATAATGTAGCTGCAGCAAGTCCTTTAAGAACGCTAACTGCTTCAATGTTGTTAGGATCAATATCTAAAAATCGAGATGACCCATTGTTACCATCAACAAAATTTCCTTGACTATTTGTCTCGCTACTAAAAGGAATACCATCTACAATAAATAATGGTTGATTCCCTTGTGAAAAGGAATTAAATCCTCGTATTACTATGCTAGTACCAGATCCAGATAATCCACTTTGATTTGTAATTTGTACCCCAGAAGCTTTTCCTGTAAGCACTCTGCCAATATCACCCTCCGCACGCTGTTCAAGAGCATCATTTGAAACTTCTGACACAGCATATCCCAAGGCTTGTTTTTCACGTTTTATACCAAGAGAAGTAACAATAACCTCATCAAGTTGGTTTCCTTGCTCTAATGAGAAGTTTATTTGATCCTGACCAGCAACTGCAACTGTAAATGATTCGTAACCTACATAACTTGCAGAAATGGATGCATTATCTTCAACTGTGATAGAATAATTTCCGTCAAAATCTGTAGTTGTACCATTGCTAGTTCCAATCTCGAGAATAGTTGCTCCTGGCAGTGGTACTCCCAGATCATCAACGACATTACCAGTTATTGTTATTTGTGCTATAGTAAAATTAAAACATAGCATCGCAACTATCAGATAGTATAGATGTTTCATAAAATTTGTTTTTTGGGAAAACAAATTACATAATCTAAATGAATAAAACCTAAAAAAACAAATTAAATGTTTAATATACAGATAAATATGATTAAATACACCTATGATGAGGGGAAGCATATTTTTTCAATTTAACCGTTTTTCTTTTCCAAAAATTTAAACATCTCAATCAAGTCATTTGAGGATTTCAACTTTTCACCATGACTTACTAAAAATGATTTTATCAAATCAGAATGCGATTTTAAATTTGAAAGAATTTTCCTTTTTGATAGTTTGATTTGATTTAGTTCTCTATTATTGACAGAATAATAGTACTCTGTTTTTGAAATAAATCTCGCAGGAAACG
This sequence comes from Flavobacteriaceae bacterium, assembly GCA_045561915.1. Lineage (GTDB taxonomy): Bacteria > Bacteroidota > Bacteroidia > Flavobacteriales > Flavobacteriaceae > MS024-2A. The sequence continues at coordinate 18,103 of JBJKWV010000017.1, read as the reverse complement.
ATCTTTCCAATGAAGTTCTTGCCACTGTAGCTTCCATATAAACTTTTGTTTTACGTTCATATAAATCAAAAATTTGCCCATTAAAGAGCTCTTTTAAATAACCAACAGCTGGTGGATTATTTTCTGATTTAAATCCAAGATAGCGATATGTTTTCCCGTTTATAATACAAAACACTTTGTTATTTTTGATTAAAATATTTTTGGAGTCTGAGGCAGAATTTAAACTGATTTCCATTTCATCACTGAAAGCATTATAGCGGAGATAGATTTTTTCGTTTAATAATGTCCCAAAATAATTTACTTCGGATATTTTGAATGTATTATCAAAGTAGGGGGATCCTTTTATTTTATTGATTGGTGATGTCCCTTTTTCAAGACGGTTTTTTAACTTTTCATATAAATTTGCAAGTCTAAAGTCAGATTGTAATCCATTAGGAGAGACACCTTGACACCTAATGGAATTTAGGGGTGACAAAAAAAATAGTGATATAAATAATATTTGTTTCATCAATTTTTGTTAAAAATATTAAAATAAAATGTAAATATTTACCTCACTTAACTCATTAAAATAAATGTGACAAATTATAATAACGTTATTGTAATCTTTAATGATTTTAGAATTCAATCGAATTATTTAGATGGCTCACTAAAAGTTAATTATTTAATGCCAACATTTTGAAATATTGTTTTTTATAATTAGAGTCCCTAATTGCAAGTATATATCATACTTAGTTTATTGGCTAAATTTTTTATAAAAAATTATAAAAATTTACAAATGAAGGTTTGAAAACACGAAAAAAAAAAACTACATTTGCACGCCCTTAAAAAGGGTTAATAGATAAAATTTATGCCAACTATCGCACAATTAGTCCGAAAAGGAAGAGTAACCATAACGAAGAAAAGCAAATCTGCTGCTTTGGATTCCTGCCCCCAGAGAAGAGGAGTTTGTACTCGAGTTTACACCACAACCCCAAAAAAACCCAACTCAGCTATGCGTAAAGTAGCACGTGTTAGACTGACTAACGGAAAAGAAGTTAACGCTTATATACCCGGAGAAGGGCATAACCTCCAAGAACATTCAATTGTATTAGTCCGGGGTGGTAGAGTAAAAGATTTACCTGGAGTCCGTTATCATATTGTTCGTGGAGCTCTTGATACAGCAGGAGTAGAGGGCCGTCTACAACGACGCTCAAAATATGGAGCTAAAAGACCCAAAAAATAATAGTATTTTCTTACAACTGAATCATGAGAAAAAAACAAGCAAAAAAACGTCCATTATTACCCGATCCAAAGTTTAAAGATCAATTGGTTACCAGGTTTGTAAATATGTTGATGTGGGATGGAAAAAAATCAACCGCATTTAAAATTTTTTATGATGCCATAGATGTTGTTGAAGAACGTAAACAGGATGACGAAAAAACAGCTTTGGAAGTATGGAAAGATGCTTTATCTAATGTTATGCCTCATGTAGAGGTGCGCAGTAGAAGAGTCGGTGGTGCTACATTTCAAATACCCATGCAAATTCGTCCTGATAGGAAAGTTTCTCTTGCTATGAAATGGTTAATTAGTTTTTCTAGAAAACGTAATGAAAAGTCTATGGCTTTGAAATTGGCAAGTGAAGTTCTCTCAGCCTCGAAGGAAGAGGGAGCTGCTGTTAAAAAACGTCAAGACACCCACAAAATGGCTGAAGCCAACAAAGCATTTTCACATTTTAGATTTTAATATAAAAGCAACTCTAAAGCATTATGGCTAGAAATTTAAAATACACGAGAAATATTGGGATAGCAGCCCACATTGATGCAGGTAAAACTACAACAACAGAGCGAATACTTTTTTACACCGGGGTTAGTCATAAAATAGGGGAAGTTCATGATGGAGCTGCAACTATGGATTGGATGGAGCAAGAACAAGAACGTGGAATTACAATTACTTCTGCGGCTACAACATGTATATGGAATTTTCCCCAGGGTCAGGGTGATTCAACTAAGGATACAAAACCCTATCATTTCAATATAATTGATACCCCTGGGCATGTCGATTTCACGGTCGAAGTCAACCGATCCCTTCGTGTACTCGATGGATTGGTTTTTTTATTTTCAGCCGTTGATGGAGTTGAACCACAATCTGAAACTAATTGGAGATTAGCGGATAACTATAAAGTACCTCGTATCGGTTTTGTTAATAAAATGGACCGACAGGGTGCTAATTTTTTAAACGTTAGCACACAAGTGCGAGAAATGTTAAAGTCTAATGCAGTACCAATTGTTTTGAATATTGGAGAGGAAGAGGATTTTAAAGGAATTGTTGACTTGGTTACTAATAAAGCCATTATCTGGCATGAGGATAATTTTGGATCTACTTTTGACGAAGTACCAATCCCAGACAACATGGTTAGTGATGTTGAAAAGTATCGTGCTGAGTTAATTGAGGCTGTTGCAGAATATGATGAAAATCTTCTTGAAAAGTTTTTTGATGATCCCGACTCAATTAGTCCTGAAGAAATCCATGAGGCATTGCGAGCCGCTACTCAAGATATGAGCATAATTCCCATGGTTTGCGGTTCATCCTTTAAAAATAAAGGGGTTCAATTTCTTCTAGACGCAGTATGTCGATACTTGCCCTCCCCAGAAGACAAAGAAGCTATTGTTGGAACAAATCCTAATAATGGAGATGAGATATCCCGAAAGCCTACAGTTAATGATCCTTTTGCTGCGCTTGCATTTAAAATTGCAACTGATCCATTTGTTGGAAGGCTGGCATTTTTTAGAGCATATTCTGGACGCTTGGATGCAGGTTCATATGTCTTAAATAATCGTTCTGGAAATAAAGAACGCATATCTAGAATTTATCAAATGCACTCTAATAAGCAAAATGCCATTGATTTTATTGAAGCAGGAGACATAGGTGCTGCGGTTGGTTTTAAAGATATAAAAACCGGAGACACACTTTCAGCTGAAAAGTCTCCTATCATTCTTGAAAGTATGGACTTCCCTGACCCTGTAATAGGTATTGCTGTTGAGCCCAAAACTAAGGCAGATATTGACAAGTTAGGAATGGCTTTGGCAAAATTAGCTGAAGAGGACCCAACTTTTCAGGTTAAGACAGATGAAGCTTCTGGGCAAACTATAATTTCTGGAATGGGTGAATTACATCTAGATATTATATCTGACCGTCTGAGGCGAGAATTTAAAGTTGAAATAAACCAAGGAAAACCTCAAGTTGAGTACAAAGAGGCACTTACTGGTCAGGCTAAGCATCGAGAAGTATATAAAAAACAGACAGGAGGTCGAGGTAAATTTGCTGATATTGTATTTACAATTGAACCCGGTGAAGAGGGAAAACCAGGCTTAGAATTCATTAATGAAATAAAAGGTGGAAATGTGCCTAAGGAGTACATACCTTCTGTAGAAAAAGGGTTTACGCAAGCAATGACTAATGGTCCTCTTGCTGGCTTTGAGCTAGATTCTATGAAAATTACTTTACATGATGGTTCTTTCCATCCCGTAGATTCTGATTCTCTCTCATTTGAACTTGCTGCAAAGTTAGGTTTTAAGGAATCAGCGAAAGCTTCTAGACCAGTAATTATGGAACCAATCATGAAATTAGAAGTTCTGACCCCAGAAGAAAATATGGGTGATATTGTTGGTGATTTGAATCGTCGTCGTGGTCAGGTAAATTCAATGGATGATCGCGCTGGATCAAAAGTTGTTAAAGCAGAAGTGCCCTTATCTGAAATGTTTGGCTATGTTACATCATTAAGGACATTATCTTCTGGTCGAGCGACTTCAACTATGGAATTTTCTCATTATGCTGAAACACCTTCTAGTATTTCAGAGGGTGTCATTTCAGAAATAAAAGGCAATAAAGAATAAATAATTATAGCATGAGTCAAAAAATCAGAATCAAGTTAAAATCATATGACTATAATCTAGTTGATAAGTCTGCTGATAAGATTGTAAAAACAGTAAAAACTACTGGTGCCGTTGTTACTGGTCCAATCCCATTACCTACTCACAAGAAAATTTTCACTGTTTTAAGATCCCCTCATGTAAATAAAAAATCACGTGAACAGTTTAAATTATCTTCCTACAAGCGATTATTAGATATTTATAGTTCATCATCAAAAACTATTGATGCTCTTATGAAGTTGGAATTACCTAGTGGAGTTGAGGTAGAAATTAAGGTTTAAAATAAATAGTTTAAAAAATAAAATTAATGTCTGGGTTAATAGGAAAAAAAATTGGTATGACCAGCCTCTTCGAAAACGATGGGAAAAACATTCCATGTACTGTATTAGAAGTTGGACCATGCTTGGTGACACAAGTTAGAACCAAAGAGGTAGACGGATATAAAGCTGTTCAGTTGGGTTTTGATGACAAACCTAATAAACAGGTATCGAAGGCGTCTCTAGGTCACTTTAGCAAAGCTAAGGTGTCACCCAAAAGAAAACTCGTTGAATTCCAAAACTTTGAAAAAGAATTAAATCTAGGCGATACAATTACTGTAGATCATTTTTCGGAAGGTGACTTCGTTGACATTTCGGGTACATCCAAGGGTAGAGGATTTCAAGGAGTTGTAAAACGTCACGGTTTCGCTGGAGTTGGCCAAGCTACTCATGGACAACACAACAGGCTTCGTGCACCGGGCTCGATAGGTGCTGCATCATATCCTGCTCGAGTATTCAAAGGGATGCGCATGGCAGGGCAGATGGGTAATGTCAAAGTTAAAGTACTAAACCTTAAGGTAATTAAAGTTGTGCTAGAAAAAAATATTTTAGTTGTCAAGGGTTGTGTGCCTGGTCATAAAAACTCATATGTAATTGTTCAGAAATAATGGAATTAAAAGTACTTAATATTAAAGGAAAAGAAACAGGTAGAAAAGTTAAGCTTAGTCCAGAAGTTTTTGGAATAGAACCCAATGACCATGCAATTTATTTAGATGTAAAGTCGCATCTAGCTAATAAACGCCAAGGAACACACAAAACCAAAGAGCGTGCCGAGATAAAAGGAAGTACTCGAAAAATTAAAAAACAAAAAGGTACTGGTACTGCTCGTGCAGGGAGTATTAAAAATCCCTTGTTTAAAGGTGGTGGAAGAATATTTGGCCCCACTCCAAGAGATTACAGTCAAAAAGTTAATAAGAAAGTAAAACGTTTGGCTCGAAAATCTGCCTTAAGTATTAAAGCTAAACAAAAATCAATTTTTGTATTAGAAGACTTTGAATTCGACACACCAAAAACTCAAGTTTATATTAAAATGCTAATATCTCTTGGTCTTGCTGACAAAAAAAGTGTGTTAGTCTTGGGCGAGTTGAATAAAAATGTATATTTGTCCTCTCGTAATTTAAAAAATTCGAAAGTCGTAATAAACTCAGAATTAAATACTTATGGAATATCAAATGCCAATAGTTTGATTATTTCAGAAAGTGCGGTTGCGAAAATTGAATCACTTTTGAATAATTAAACATGAGTATACTAATTAAACCGATTATAACAGAAAAAGCCACGCTAGCAAGCGAACGCTATAATCGCTATACTTTTTTGGTTAATACAAATGCAAACAAAATTGAGATTAAAAAGGCAGTTGAGGCTGCTTATGGTGTAACAGTAGATAAAGTTCGTACTTTAAATTATGGACCCGAGCGAAAGATGCGTTACACTAAAACTGGAATACAAAAAGGAAAAACTAATGCTACAAAAAAGGCAGTTGTCCAAGTAGCAGATGGTAATGCAATAGATTTTTATAATAATTTATAATAGCGTTCGATGTCAGTAAGAAAATTAAAACCGATAACTCCTGCTCAGCGTTTTAGAGTAGTAAATGGATTCGACGCTATTACTACCGATAAGCCAGAAAAAAGTTTGTTGGAACCTAAAAAGAGATCAGGAGGCAGAAATAATAAAGGAAAGATGACTTCAAGGCATATAGGTGGGGGTCATAAAAAAAGATACCGTGTTATCGACTTTAAAAGAAATAAATTTGAAACTCCTGCTGAAGTAAAATCTATTGAATACGATCCTAACCGTACGGCATTTATTGCTCTAGTAGAATACAAGGATGGTGAAAAAAAATATATAATTGCTCCAAATGGTTTAGGTGTTGGACAAATTATAAGTTCAGGTAAAAATGCTACCCCAGAAATTGGTAATGCACTTTATCTTTCAGATATTCCTTTGGGTACCGTTATTTCCTGTATTGAATTAAGCCCAGGTAAAGGAGCTTCTATAGCAAGAAGTGCAGGAGCCTTTGCACAGCTAATGGCTCGTGAAGGAAAATTTGCAACTATAAAGTTACCTTCCGGTGAAACCCGCTTAGTACTTGTGACATGTATGGCCGTAATTGGAGCAGTATCAAATTCAGATCATCAATTGTTAGTATCTGGCAAAGCAGGAAGATCTAGATGGCTAGGAAGAAGACCAAGAACACGTCCAGTAGCAATGAATCCAGTTGACCACCCTATGGGTGGTGGTGAAGGACGAGCTTCAGGAGGTCACCCGAGATCACGAAATGGTATTCCTGCAAAGGGTTACCGTACTCGTTCAAAAACTAAATTTAGTAACAAGTTCATTATCGAACGTAGAAAAAAATAGATAACATGGCTCGTTCATTAAAAAAAGGACCTTACGTTCATCACAGTCTAGAAAAGAAAGTGATGAAAAATATAGAAGAAAATAAAAAATCTGTTATTAAAACATGGTCAAGGGCCTCTTTAATTACCCCAGATTTTGTAGGTCAGACCATAGGTGTTCATAATGGAAAGACTTTTGTTCCTGTATACATCACTGAAAATATGGTGGGGCACAAGCTTGGAGAATTCTCCCTGACCAGAAATTATCGTGGACACGTTGGAAACAAGAATAAAGGCAATAAATAAAAGTACTCATGGGAAATCGAAAAAGACAATCCGCACTAGCACTTAAAGAAATGAAAAAATCACTCGCATTTGCTAAGCTAAATAATTGTCCAACTTCACCGCGTAAAATGAGATTAGTTGCTGACCAGGTTAGAGGAGAATCTATCGTCAAAGCGTTAGCAATTTTAAAATTTAGTCCAAAAGAAGCTTCTCGTAGATTAGAAAAGCTGTTAATGTCTGCAATTTCAAATTGGCAATCAAAAAATGAGTCTGAGGATATTGAAAAAGCAAATCTTTTTGTTTCTGAAATACGCGTAGACGGGGGAAGTATGTTAAAAAGGCTAAGGCCTGCTCCCCAGGGTAGAGCACATAGAATTCGTAAACGTTCCAATCATGTTACTCTTGTATTGGGATCTAATAACATTGAAGCATAATATGGGACAAAAAACTAACCCGATAGGAAACCGATTAGGTATTATTAGAGGATGGGACTCAAATTGGTATGGTGGCAGAAAATATGGTGATAAGATATCTGAGGATAATAAAATACGAAAATATATTCGCGCACGCCTATCTAAAGCAAGTGTATCAAATGTTATAATTGAGCGCACACTAAAAATAATTACCATTACTATCACCACTGCACGCCCGGGTATTATAATTGGTAAAGCAGGTCAAGAAGTTGATAAACTGAAAGAGGAGCTTCGGAAGATCACAGAAAAAGAAGTTCAGATTAATATTTTTGAGATTAAACGACCAGAGCTTGATGCTCAATTGGTTGGAGCTAGTGTAGCTCGTCAAATAGAAAGTAGAATATCATACCGCCGTGCAATTAAGATGGCTATTGCTGCTGCAATTCGAATGAATGCAGAAGGAATTAAAATCCAAATCTCAGGCCGTTTGAATGGAGCTGAAATGGCTCGATCTGAATCATACAAACAAGGTCGAATCCCGTTATCTACTTTCAGAGCTGATATTGATTACGCACTCGTTGAGGCACATACAACATATGGTAGATTAGGTGTTAAAGTTTGGATTATGAAGGGTGAGGTTTACGGAAAACGCGAGCTTTCGCCTCTTGTGGGAATGTCTAAAAAATCGTCACAAAATTCACCCAATTCTGGAGGGGGGAGCAACCGTCAACGTCGTCGTAAATAAAAATTTAATTCGAAAATTATGCTACAACCAAAAAAGACAAAATTCCGAAAAGCACAAAAGGGGCGAATGAAGGGACTCTCAGGAAGAGGTCATCTGCTTTCGAATGGTATGTTTGGTATAAAAGCATTAGATTCTGTATTTATAACCTCACGTCAGATTGAAGCTGCCAGAATTGCAGCTACAAGGTATATGAAGAGGGAAGGACAACTTTGGATTAAAATTTTCCCTGATAAACCTATTACCAAAAAACCATTAGAGGTTCGAATGGGTAAGGGTAAAGGAGCACCTGAATATTTTGTAGCAGTAACAAAAGCAGGACGTATTATGTTTGAAGTTGCTGGAGTCCCTTATGATGTTGCAAAAGAAGCTTTAAGGCTTGCCGCTCAAAAGCTTCCTGTTAAAACTAAATTTATAGTAGCTCGAGATTTCGAAGCCTAATGGAACTTTTATGAAACAAAAAGAAATAATAAAATTATCAAAAGAAGATCTTCAAGATAAACTTGTAGAGAATCAAAAACAACTAGAAGAGTTAAGAATGACACACTCTATTTCACCTCTAGAAAATCCATTAGAAATAAAAAGATTACGTAGGATAGTTGCTAGAATTAAAACAGCTGTTAGTAATCAAGAAGCATAGAAATATGGAAACAAGAAATATAAGAAAAGAACGAATAGGTGTTGTAACCAGTAATAAAATGGAGAAATCTGTTATAGTTTCTGAAGTAAAAAGGGTAAAGCATTCCATGTATGGAAAGTTCGTTTTGAAAACAAAAAAATATGTAGCTCACGATGAGAAAAACGATTGTAATATAGGAGATACAGTGAAAATAATGGAAACTAGACCGATTAGTAAGTCCAAATGTTGGCGGATGGTTGAAATAATCGAAAGAGCGAAATAAAATGGTGCAACAAGAATCTAGACTTAAAGTAGCTGACAATACTGGTGCAAAAGAAGTACTAACAATACGTGTCCTAGGCGGAACAAAAAGACGATATGCCTCTATTGGAGATAAAATCGTTGTTACAGTAAAAGAAGCTTCACCCTCTGGAACCGTTAAAAAAGGTCAAGTTTCTACGGCTGTTGTTGTAAGAACTAGAAAAGAAGTTCGTCGCCCTGATGGATCTTATATCCGTTTTGATGAAAACGCTTGCGTTCTTCTTAACCCTACTGGTGAAATGATTGGAACACGCGTTTTTGGACCTGTTGCTCGAGAGCTTCGTGACAAGCAATTCATGAAAATTGTATCTCTAGCGCCAGAGGTATTATAAAAATTTAGAATATGGCAACAAAAATTAAAATAAATAAAGGAGATACAGTAAGAATAATCGCGGGTTCTCAAAAAGGTACAGAGGGTTCTGTTTTAAGTATTAATAAAGCAAACAATAAAGCTATTGTAGAAGGGGTAAATTTAGTTAAAAAACATAATAAACCCAATGCACAAAATCCTCAAGGAGGAATTACTGAAAAGGAGGCACCAATTGACATCTCAAACTTATCTTTATTAACCTCTGATGGAAAGACCACTAGGGTTGGTTACAGAATGGAAGATGGAAGCAAAGTACGTTTCGCAAAAAAAACCGATGAAGTCATTTAATATGAGTTATATACCAAGACTGAAACAGGAATACAACGAACGAATCGTTAGCAACTTAAAAGAAACTTTTGGTTACAAGAGCATCATGCAGGTGCCAAAGCTTCAAAAAGTTGTACTTAGCCGTGGAGTTGGTTCGGCTGTATCTGATAAAAAATTAATTGATCACGCAATAGATGAGTTAACAATTATAACTGGTCAAAAAGCTATTGCAACTATTTCCAAAAAAGATGTGGCATCATTTAAACTTAGAAAAGGAATGCCTATCGGTGCTAAAGTTACATTACGCGGTGAGCGTATGTATGAGTTTTTAGATCGCTTGGTGACTACAGCACTTCCCCGAGTTAGAGATTTCCAAGGTGTTAAAGCTACCGGATTCGATGGGCGTGGAAATTATACTTTAGGTGTAACAGAACAAATTATTTTTCCTGAGATAGATATTGACAAGGTTAATCGAATCAATGGGATGGATATCACTTTTGTAACTACAGCTAAAACTGATCAGGAAGCAAAATCATTATTAACAGAACTAGGAATACCCTTTAAGAAGAATTAATATGGCCAAAGAATCAATGAAAGCACGAGAAGTTAAACGTGCCAAAACAGTCGCAAAATACGCTGAAAAACGTAAAGCCTTAAAAGAGGCAGGAGACTATGAATCTCTCCAAAAACTTCCTAAGGATGCTTCACCTATTCGAATGCATAATAGATGTAAGCTAACTGGTCGTCCAAAGGGATATATGCGTCAGTTCGGCCTCTCTCGTGTAACTTTTCGTGAAATGGCTAACAAAGGTTTAATTCCAGGTGTAACTAAAGCCAGTTGGTAACCAATTTATTATAAGATTATGTTTACAGACCCTATCGCAGATTATTTAACACGAATTAGAAACGCAAACCGAGCAGGCCATCGGGTTGTAGATATACCAGGTTCGAATATAAAAAGAGAAATAACTAAAATCCTTTTTAATCAGGGATACATTCTTAGTTATAAATTTGACGAAACGAAAGATCATCAGGGTAATATTAAGATTGCACTAAAATATGACAATCTAACCAAAGAGCCGGTTATAAAAAAATTACAACGTATAAGTACACCAGGCCTTAGAAAATATTCTGGATCTGATAGGCTTCCAAGAATTTTAAATGGCCTAGGAATATCCATTGTTTCTACTTCGCAAGGCGTTATGACCGGTAAACAAGCTGCCAAGGAAAATATTGGAGGTGAATTAATTTGTTACGTTTATTAAAAAAGATAATATGTCAAGAATAGGAAATAATCCGATAAATGTACCTGAAGGTGTGACCTTAGAAATACTTCCCTCAAAAATCATAGTCAAAGGGAAACTAGGGGAACTTACTCAGGATTATAGTGATGTAAACATTAAATTTGAAAATAATATTATTACAGTAACTCGATCTTCTGAAAATAAAAAAGTAAAATCAAAACACGGTTTATATCGCGCATTAATTTCAAATATGGTGGAAGGTGTTAGTAATGGTTTCACAAAAGAGCTCGAGCTTGTGGGTGTTGGTTACAGAGCCAGTAATCAAGGACAAAAGTTAGATCTTGCGTTAGGTTTTTCACATAACATATTATTTGAAATTGCTCCTGAGGTCAAAATAGAAACTATTTCTGAAAAAGGAAAAAATCCAATAATAAAATTAACTTCTCATGACAAGCAACTAGTTGGTTATGTAGCATCTAAGATTCGCTCTTTCAGAAAACCAGAACCTTACAAAGGAAAAGGTGTCAAATTTACAGGTGAATATATAAGAAGAAAAGCAGGTAAATCAGCATAAATTGTAATTATGAGTTTAACAAAATTAGATAGGAGAAGTAGAATTCAAAAAAGAATTCGGAAAATTATAACTGGAACATCGACCTCCCCTCGTTTGTCTGTATTCAGGAGTAATAAAGAAATTTACGCTCAACTGATAGATGATCAAAGTGGAAAAACAGTTCTAGCAGCCTCATCTCGTGATAAAGAGATTATTGAAGAAAAGTTATCAAACAAAGTTAATATCGCATCAAGTGTTGGAAAGAGAATTGGAGCCTTAGCAAAAAAATCAGGTATTTCTCAAGTTAAGTTTGACAGAGGAGGATATTTATATCACGGAAGAGTAAAAGCACTTGCTGAAGGAGCTCGCGAGGGCGGTTTAAAATTTTAATTATTGTATGTATCAAGATTATAAAAACGTAGAACTAGTAAAGCCTGCTGGCTTAGATTTGAAAGATCGTTTGGTTGGAGTCCAAAGAGTAACAAAAGTTACTAAAGGTGGACGTGCCTTTGGTTTTTCGGCCATTGTCGTAGTAGGTGACGAAAATGGTGTAGTTGGGCAGGGTTTAGGTAAATCAAAAGAAGTATCAGAAGCAATTGCTAAAGCTGTTGAAGATGCAAAAAAAAATCTGATCCGAATACCAATTGATAAAGGAACACTCCCTCACGAACAAAAGGGTAAGTACGGAGGAGCCCGTGTATTTCTTAAGCCAGCATCAGAGGGTACAGGTGTAATCGCAGGAGGTGCTGTAAGGGCAGTTTTAGATGCCGTGGGAGTTCACAATGTACTTTCGAAATCTCAAGGATCATCTAATCCACATAATGTTGTTAAGGCAACCTTTGATGCTTTACTTCAATTAAGAAATCCGCAAAGAATAGCAGAACAAAGGGGAATATCAATTGATAAAGTTTTTAACGGATAACTAAATACTATGGGACAAATAAAGGTAAAACAGATTAGAAGTAGTATCAAGAGATTACAAACTCAAAAAAGAACTTTAGAATCTTTAGGACTTAGGGGAATTGGAAAAGAAGTTACCCATGAAGCCTCAGAAAGTATACTGGGGATGATAGAAAAAGTTAAACATCTGGTCTCAGTAACCAAACTATAAATATATTGATATGAGTTTAGAAAATTTAACCCCTGCGGAAGGGTCAACCAAAGAAGCTGGAAAACGTCTTGGAAGAGGGCAGGCCTCAGGAAAAGGTGGTACTGCTTCACGTGGACACAAAGGGGCAAAATCCCGCTCAGGATATTCAAAGAAAATTGGATTTGAAGGAGGACAAATGCCACTTCAACGACGTGTTCCGAAGTTTGGATTTAAAAATATTAATCGTAAAGATTACCGTGGAATTAATTTAGACACGATACAAAATCTTATCACTGATAAAAAGATTAAGAAAGAATTAAATATTGAACAATTAATTGAACTCCGTTTGGCACACAAAAATGACTTAGTAAAAATATTAGGTCGCGGTAAGATTGAGGGGCCAGTAAAAATCTTTGCACACAAATTTTCATTAACTGCGAAGGCATCTATTGAAGCTGCTGGAGGGGAAGCCATAATTGTATAATAACAACTAATGAAAAAAGTTTTAGAAACCCTTTATAACATTTATAAAATTGAAGAGCTACGCGAACGTGTAATTCTTACATTGGGAATGTTACTGGTGTATCGGCTTGGAGCGCAAGTTGTTTTACCAGGGATTGACTCTGTTCAATTAGCGGCTTTGAGTAACCGTGCCGATGGGGGAGGTCTTTTAGGAATTTTGAACGCTTTTACAGGAGGTGCTTTTGCAAATGCATCTGTATTTGCATTGGGGATCATGCCATATATATCTGCCTCTATCGTAGTTCAATTGATGGGAATCGCAGTCCCTTATCTTCAAAAACTTCAAAAGGAAGGCGAAAGTGGGCGAAAGACAATTAATCAGATCACAAGATGGCTGACTATTGCTATATGTGTTATTCAAGCACCCGCATACCTATATGGACTGAGCGCTTTAGGAGTTCCTGAAAGTGCCTTTGTATTAGGAAAAGGACCCTTATTTATAGGTTCCTCAGTAATTATTTTAGTCACAGGTACCATTTTTGCCATGTGGTTAGGTGAGAAAATTACCGATAAAGGAATTGGTAATGGAATATCACTTTTAATTATGGTTGGTATTATTGCGAACTTACCCCTATCATTTACTCAAGAATTTGTTTCTAGGGTATCAGAAAATAACGGAGGTCCAATGTTAATCTTAATTGAGTTGGTTTTATGGATAGTTATTATCCTTTTATCCGTTTTACTAACACTTGCTGTAAGACGTATACCTGTTCAGTATGCCAGGAGACAAGCAGTGGGAACGACTTCTGATCGGTCTATCTATGGCTCCCGACAGTACATCCCACTTAAATTAAATGCATCGGGAGTAATGCCTATTATCTTTGCACAAGCTTTGATGTTTGCTCCAGTATATGTTGGTGGTGCGTTGGGGGATTCAGATACAGGTCAATGGATTCAAGCTAATTTCTCTGATATATTCGGATTATGGTATAATATACTATTTGCTGTTTTAATTATTATATTCACTTATTTCTACACAGCTATCACAGTTCCAACAAATAAAATGTCCGATGATTTGAAGCGAAGTGGTGGTTTTGTTCCTGGAATTCGTCCGGGAAACGAAACCTCAGAATATTTAGATACTATAATGTCGCATATAACATTTCCTGGTTCATTATTTCTAGCAGGAATCGCAATATTCCCAGCAATTGTAGTAAAGCTTATTGGTATTCAACAAGGATGGGCTTTATTTTATGGGGGAACCTCACTTTTAATCATGGTAGGAGTTGCAATAGACACTATACAGCAAGTCAATTCATATTTATTGAATAGACATTATGATGGACTAATGAAATCAGGTAAAACAAGAAGAAATATAAACTGAGATATGGCCAAACAGGCAGCAATAGAACAAGAAGGTACGATTATCGAGGCACTATCAAATGCAATGTTTCGTGTAGAACTAGAAAACGGTCATGTTGTAACTGCCCATATTTCGGGTAAAATGCGTTTACATTACATCAAGCTTTTACCAGGTGATAAAGTCAAATTAGAAATGAGTCCTTACGATCTAACGAAAGCAAGAATCACATTTCGATTTTAAACAAAATAATTAAGTCATGAAAGTAAGAGCATCAATAAAAAAACGTAGCGTAGATTGCAAAATTGTAAGAAGGAAGGGACGTTTATACGTTATTAATAAAAAAAATCCAAGATTCAAACAAAGACAAGGTTAATTATGGCTAGAATATCAGGAGTAGACATTCCAAAACAAAAAAGAGGTGTTATTTCCCTAACATATATTTTCGGAATAGGTAGAAGTCGTGCACAATCTATTTTAGAAGCTGCAAAAGTAGATGAAGGGAAAAAAGTTCAGGATTGGACAGACGACGAAACATCTCGTATTAGAGAAGTTGTAGGTTCCTTTAAAATTGAAGGTGAACTTCGCTCTGAAGTTCAGTTAAATATTAAGCGTTTAATGGATATTGGATGTTATAGGGGAATTCGACATAGAGCTGGCCTTCCGTTACGTGGCCAACGGACGAAAAATAATTCACGTACCAGAAAGGGAAAGCGCAAGACGGTAGCAAACAAAAAGAAAGTAACTAAATAAATAGTTTCCAATTATGGCTAAAACAGCAAGTAAAAAAAGAAAAGTAATCGTTGAGTCGATTGGACAGGCACACATAACTGCGTCATTCAACAACATCATTGTATCATTAACGAATACCAAAGGAGAAGTTATTTCTTGGTCTTCAGCTGGTAAAATGGGTTTCAGGGGATCTAAGAAGAATACACCATATGCAGCTCAAACTGCTGCTGAAGATTGTTCAAAGGTTGCTCAAGAAGCAGGATTGCGAAAAGTAAAAGTATTTGTTAAAGGTCCAGGGAATGGACGTGAATCAGCAATTCGATCATTACATAACAGTGGAATTGAAGTGCTTGAAATAATTGACGTCACCCCACTTCCACACAATGGATGTAGACCACCTAAAAGAAGAAGAGTATAATAATTAAATGATCCTGAATTGATCTTTAGCTATCGAAGGAAGTGACCTTAATTCATAGCTTTCAATTCAATTAAAACCCAATAAAATGGCAAGATATACTGGTCCAAAAACAAAAATTGCTCGAAAATTTGGCGAAGCAATTTTCGGAGATGACAAGTCTTTCGAAAAAAGAAACTATCCACCAGGACAACATGGAAATGCAAAACGTAGAGGTAAGAAGTCGGAATATGCGATACAACTCATGGAGAAACAAAAAGCCAAGTTCACATATGGAATCTTAGAACGCCAATTTCGAAATCTTTTTGAAAAAGCAAGTAGAAGTAAAGGTGTTACTGGTGACGCTTTACTTCAGTTATGTGAATCTAGGTTAGATAACGTTGTTTATCGTTTTGGCCTTTCACCCTCGAGAAGCGGTGCAAGACAACTTGTATCTCATCGTCATATAACAGTTAATGACTCAATAGTTAATATTCCTTCTTACCAAGTAAAAGTAGGTGACGTGGTAGGAGTCAGAGAAAAATCAAAATCTTTAAATATCATTGTGGAAGCAAAAGGTAAGGACTCATCAACATATGAATGGTTGAGCTGGAACAATGAGCAACTTCAAGGAACATTTGTAAGCATACCTGAACGCATACAAATTCCTGAAAATATCAAAGAACAATTAATAGTCGAACTATATTCTAAATAACCAAAAGGAAGCAAATTATGGCAATATTGAATTTTCAAAAACCCGATAAAGTAATTATGATCGATTCCTCGGAATTCGAAGGCAAATTTGAGTTTCGCCCACTCGAACCAGGATATGGATTGACAGTTGGAAACGCACTCAGACGTGTATTGTTGTCTTCCTTGGAAGGATTTGCGATCACATCTGTTAAATTAGAAAATGTTGATCATGAATTTTCAACAATTTCTGGTGTAGTAGAGGATGTTACAGAAATTATTTTGAACCTCAAGCAGGTAAGATTTAAGAGGCAAATTGATGAAATAGAGGAAGAAAAAGTCTCAATATCAATTGGAGGCCAAGACCAATTAAAAGCTGCTGATTTTCAAAAATTCATATCAGGTTTTCAAATATTGAATCCTGACTTAGTAATTTGTAACCTGGAAAAAAATGTCCAATTAAATATTGAAATAACAATCGAAAAAGGAAGAGGATATGTTCCAGCAGAAGAAAATAAAAAAAATAATACTGAGCTTGGAGTAATTGCTATCGATTCTATATTTACTCCAATAAAAAATGTTAAGTATAGTATTGAAAATTTTCGTGTGGAACAAAAAACGGATTATGAAAAACTAGTATTTGAAATTATTTCAGATGGTTCAATTCATCCAAAAGACGCACTTACAGAAGCAGCAAAAACGCTGATACATCACTTTTTGCTATTTTCTGATGAGAGAATTACTCTGGAAGCTGATGAGATTGCTCAGACAGAAACCTACGATGAAGAATCTCTCCACATGCGACAACTCTTAAAGACTAAGTTAGTAGACATGGACTTGTCTGTTCGTGCACTCAATTGCCTGAAAGCAGCAGAAGTAGATACCTTGGGTGATTTGGTTTCATATAACAAAAATGATCTGATGAAATTTAGAAATTTTGGGAAAAAATCATTAACAGAGCTTGAAGAACTGGTGGTTCTTAAAGGTCTATCTTTTGGAATGGACCTAGCTAAATATAAATTAGATAAAGATTAATTCACACTTTTAAATAAAAAAAATGAGACACGGAAAAAAAGTAAAGCATTTAGGGCGAAAAACTGCTCACAGGAAATCGATGTTAGCTAACATGTCTTGTTCTCTGATTGAGCATAAACGCATTAATACAACTCTGACTAAAGCGAAAGCATTAAAACAATTTATTGAGCCTATAATTACAAAATCTAAAGCAGATACGACGCATAATAGGAGGTTAGCTTTTTCTTCACTTAGGGATAAAAACGCTGTCGCAGAATTATTTAGAGAAGTTGCCAAAAAGATCGGTGACCGTCCAGGTGGATATACACGGGTAATTAAACTTGGAAATCGTTTAGGTGATAATGCATCTATGGCCATGATTGAATTGGTTGATTTCAATGAAGTATACAGCTCTGAGGTTAAGACAAAGAAGAAATCTAGAAGACGAGGTGGAAGTAAAGCAAATGTTGATCCATCTAAAAAAGTTGTTGATGTTAATGAAACTTTGGTCAAAGATGACTCTTCTCCGAAAGAATCACTCGATAAAGAATCATCGGCACTGGATCCAGCTTTGGACGATGAAAAAAAAGAAGAATAAAAGAGACGTTTTTTAAATCCTACTTATATTAAAGGATAAACGTTTTAGTTTATCCTTTTTTTTGGTTTATTTTGTAAAATATGGAATATAGATCTAAGAATAAGGCATTTATTCTTCTAGCTGACGGAACACAGTTTTTTGGGAAATCCATTGGTATAGACGGAAGTGCATTCGGAGAAATTTGTTTTAATACTGGTATGACAGGATACCAGGAAATTTTTACAGACCCCTCATACTATGGACAACTTATGGTTACTACAAATACTCATATTGGTAATTATGGTGTTTTAGAAGAAGAATCTCAATCAAAAAAAATTTCAATAGCCGGTTTAATCTGTAAAGACTTTAGCTTTAATTATTCACGTCCAAATTCTGAGGAGTC